>DATGZZ010000295.1:0-5769 GCA_035296945.1 Reyranella sp. | reverse complement strand
GAGGACCATTCGGTCGGCCGCATCTCCTTCAAGTCGGCGCCCGAGCATTACGATGCCCTCAGTCGCTCGCCGGGCTTCCGGCCGGCGCCCTACCTCGCGCGTGCCAAGTGGGTATCGGTGGACAATCCCAAGGCGCTGACCGATCGCGAGATGAAGGCCTACATCAAGCGGGCACATGCCGTCATCGCCGCGGCCTTGCCCAAGAAAAAGCAGGCCGCGTTGGACCTCTGAGGGGCCGGGTTGCGGCCCCCCGCCGCCTTTGATACAAGCCCGCGCCGGCCTCGCACCGCTTTCGCGGACGAGGCCGAATTCCATTCATTCGACCTGCGGTAAGCCCATGAAAGTACCTGTCAATTCCATCCGTGCCGGCAACGTCATCGAATACAACGGCAAGCTCTGGGTGGCGTCCAAGGTGCAGCATATCAGCCCCGGCAAGGGCGGCGCCTTCGTGGCCATCGAGGCCAAGGCGCTGCGCGAGGGCAACAAGCTGCAGGAGCGCTTCCGCTCGGGCGAGACCATCGAGCACGTCCATATCGACGAGCGTGAGTGCACCTACCTGTTCAAGGACGACAACGGTTTCACTTTCATGGACAAGGAGAACTACGAGCAGCTCACGGTGGGCGCCGACGTTCTCGACCCCGATCAGTCGCGCTGGCTGCAGGACGGCATGGAAGTGACCGTCTCGCTCTACGAGGGCTCCCCGGTGGGCGTCGAGCTGCCCAAGAGCGTCGTGCTCTCCGTCACCGAGGCCGATGCCGTGGTGAAGGGCCAGACCGCCTCCTCGTCCTACAAGCCCGCCATGGTCGAAGGCGGCATCCGCGTGATGGTGCCGCCGCACATCGCCGTCGGCACCAGGCTGGTGATCAACACCGAAGACGGCAGCTACATGGAACGCGCCAAGGATTGATTTGATGGCCCGCACGCCCGACCAGCCTGTCGCCCGAGTCGGCCGTGCCCCAATGGCACCGGGTCGCGAGCGTTCGGGTCCGCCCGAGCGCCGTTCACTGGCGGTACGCTCAGCCACCGTCACGGTGATGATCCGCGCCGCCTTCGCCGCGGCAAAGTTCCTGAAGCGCGACTTCGGCGAGGTCGAGCATCTGCAGATCTCCGAGAAGGGCCCGGGCGATTTCGTCAGCCACGCCGACATCAAGGCCGAGCGCACGGTGCGCGCCGAGCTCGCGCGCACGCGGCCGGAGTACGGCTTCCTCGGCGAGGAAGGCGGCGAGACCAAGGGCGACGGCCGCAACCGCTGGATCGTCGACCCGCTCGACGGCACGACCAACTTCCTGCACGGCGTTCCGCACTTCGCCATCTCGATCGGCCTCGAGCGCGAAGGCGAGATCATCGCCGGTGTCATCTACCAGCCGATCTCCGACGAGCTGTTCTGGGCCGAGAAGGGCAACGGCGCCTTCGTCGACACGCCCAATGCGCGCTCGCGGCGCCTGCGCGTGTCGGGCCGCAAGGATCCGGCGCGCGCCCTGGTGGCGACCGGCATTCCCAACATCGGCAAGGGCGATCATGGCGACTATCACCGCCGGCTCGAGGCCGTGACCCGGCAGACCGCCGGCGTGCGGCGCTGGGGTGCCGCCTCGCTCGACTTCCCCTTCCTGGCGGCCGGCCGCTATGACGCGTTCTTCGAGTATGGCCTGGCGCCGTGGGACGTCGCCGCCGGCCTGCTGCTGGTGCGCGAGGCGGGCGGCATCGTGAGCGACGTCACGGGCAAGCCCTACGAGCTCGGCGGTCCGTCGCTGCTCGCCAGCAACTTCGGCATGCACGAGCCGATGATCGGGATCCTGGGCGCTTAGGTCTCGCCCGGCTCCAATGGGTCATGCTCATCGGAGCGCGGACCTCCCGGTCCGCTTACGCGCATTCACATGCGCGCCTGATCATGAGCGGACCGGGAGGTCCGCGCTCCAAAGACGCCATACAATGGCCAAAACTCTCCACAGGATATGCATTTCGCCGTCTTAAGACGGCGCCCGCTGGTTGAGCAGGCTCCTGCCATTGGCTATCCTTGAGCCGAATTTTCGTTGAGAGGCAATTGGTTATGCCATCGTCTTCGGTTGCTGTGCGCAGCCTCGCGCTTGCCGCGCTGGTCCTTGGCGCAGCACCGGCTTTCGCGCAGGGCATTACCGTGCAGCCGGCGCGGGTGCCTGTCGCTGGTGCGCCAGGGACCTACGAGCGCAACGCGAACCTGCCAGCGCCACCGCCCGGCCCGATCGAAAGCCGTCTGGTGAGCATACCTGCCGGCCCGCCAGCACCGGCCGCGCCTTCAGTCACGGTTCCGGCCACACCGCCGCTCGGCCCGACGCTGGCGGTGGGCACCCCGACCGCCGTTCCGTCCACACAGCCCGGCGGCCCCTTCGGCACGATCGCCTTCATTGGCCGGTCCGCCGCCCTCACCCCTGGCACAAAGGCCGAGCTCGACCAGATCGCCAAGCGCATCGCCGACCAGAAACTGCGTCACATCGAGCTGCGCGCCTTCGCCGCCGACAGTGGGCCCGACAGCCGCAAGATCGCGCTCGCGCGCGCGCTGGTCGTCCGCAGCTACCTGATGGACAAGGGCGTCAAGTCACGCATCGAGGTCGGCAGCTTCTCCGGCGATGGCGACTCCGTCGACATCTTGGTGCCCAACACGTGAGCGGCCTCGCGCCGCCCGGCCGTAGCGCCTGATGAGCAGTCCGCTCCCCTACCTCGTCCGCATGCTGTTGTTCCTGGCGGCCGTCGCCGGGCTCGGTTATGTGCTGCACGAGGACCTGCTGCGCGTGTTCATGAACACGCCGATCCTGAACGGCGTCATCGTGGGCGTTCTGGTGATCGGCATCATCGTCGTCATCCGCCAGGTCGTCTCGCTGTGGCCCGAGGTCAAATGGCTGCGCCGTTTCCAGCACCGCGAGGAAGGTGCGCCGCCGCTCGACACCCACCCGCTGAACCTCCTGGCGCCGCTCGCCACCATGCTGGGTGAGCGCCAGGACCGGCTGCGGATGTCGCCGACCGCCACGCGCGCCGTGCTCGACGGCATCGCCACGCGTCTCGACGAACGCCGCGACCTCACGCGCTACCTGATCGGCCTGCTGATCTTCTTGGGCCTGCTCGGCACCTTCTGGGGCCTGCTCGAGACCATCAGCGCGGTGGCCGACGCCATCGGCCGGCTGCAGGTCACGGGCGGCGACGCCATCACCATGTTCGCCAAGCTCAAGGAGAGCATCGAGGGCCCGCTCAAGGGCATGGCGACGGCCTTCGGCGCCTCGCTGTTCGGCCTGTCGGGCTCGCTGGTGCTGGGCTTCCTCGAACTGCAGGCAAGCCAGGCCCAGGGCCGCTTCCATATCGAGCTCGAGGAATGGCTGGCGACCGCCACGCGGCTGTCGAGCGGCGCGCAGGTCGACGGAGAGCAGGGCGTGTCGGCCTATGTCGAGGCGCTGCTCGAGCGCACTGCCGACGGCCTCGACGATCTCACCCGCACGCTGCGCCGCGCCGAGGAAGGCCGCGAGGCCACCGTCGCGGCCAGCGCCACCCTGGTCGAACGCCTGGCGGCGCTGGCAGAGGCGATGCGTGGCCAGCAGACGCTGCTTGCCCGCATGGGCGAGCAGTCGATCGAGCTGCGCTCGGCGATCAACCGCCTCACCGAGCGCGGCTCGTCCGAGAACGACCGCGAGACGCTGGCCGCCCACCAGCGCGCCATCGAGAGTCATCTCGGCCGCCTGGTCGACGAGAACGCGCGCAGCCGGACGGCGCTCAGCGACGAACTGCGAGTCATGGTCGAGCGCCTCGGCGAACGCAGCTCGGACGAGGAGCGCGAAGCCCTGCTGGCGCATCAGCGCGCCATCGAGGGCCACCTCGCTCGCCTGGTCGACGAGAATGTGCGCAGCCGCACCGCGCTCGCCGACGAATTGCGCGGCGAGTTCCGCCTGCTCGCCCGCACCGTCGCCTCGACGGCGCGTGGCGCGGTGCATCCGCCGGGCGACGGCTAGACGATGGCCTCCGCCTCCCGCCGCCGAGGCGGTGCCGCCGACTACACCTGGCCGGGCTATGTCGATGCGCTGACGACGCTCCTGATGGTGCTGATCTTCCTGCTGTCGCTGTTCAGCGTAGCGCAGTTCACCTTGTCCAATGCGCTCAGCAACCGCGACAGCGCCATCGACCAGCTCAGCCGGCAGATCGGCGATCTTGCCAACCAGCTCTCGGTCGAAAAGCGCGCCGGCCAGAGCCTGCAGAAGGATCTCGAGCAGCTCACCCTGCAGCTCGGCCAGATGCGCGCCGAGCGCGACAAGCTCGGCGGCGAGTTGGCGGCCGAGCGCCGCTCGGCGGATGCGCTCAAGGTCGAACGCGACCAGCTCACCGAGCGGCTGACCTCGATGCTGGCCGAGCGCGACAAGCTCGCCGCCGCTGTGCAGAGCGCCGCCAAGGAGTCGGAGGCCAAGGCGGCCGACCTGCAGAAGGAGATCGAGCGCCAGCGGCTGGAGCTGACGCGGCTGGCCGCCTCTCTCGCCGCCGCCAACAACGAGAAGGGCAAGCTCTTCACCGACCTCACCGAGGAGCAGAAGCTGTCGGCCGAGCAGAAGGCGGCCGTGGTGCGCATGACCGCCGAGCTTGCCGGGCTGAAGGCCGAGCTCGGCCGCCTCAACGCCGCCCTCGATGCCTCCGAGGCCAAGTCAAAGGACCAGCAGGCGCAGATCGTCGATCTCGGCCAGAAGCTCAATCGAGCGCTGGCCAGCAAGGTCGAGGAACTGGCGCGCTACCGGTCGGAGTTCTTCGGCAAGCTGCGCGAAGCGCTGGCCGGCCAGCGCGACGTGCAGATCGTCGGCGACCGCTTCGTCTTCCAGTCCGAGGTGCTGTTCCCCTCGGGTTCGGCGCAGCTGCAGCCGGCCGGCGAGAAGCAGCTCGCCGAGGTCGCCCAGCGGCTGATCGAAATCGCCTCGCGCATCCCCAAGGACATCAACTGGGTGCTGCAGGTCGACGGCCACACCGACGACAAGCCGATCCGCAACGTGGTCTTTCCGTCGAACTGGGAACTCTCAGCGGGCCGCGCCATCGCCGTCGTGAAGTTCCTGCACAGCCAGGGCATTCCCAACGAGCGGCTGGTGGCGGCGGGCTACGGCGAATACCAGCCGCTCTCCGCCATCGACAGCGCCCGCAACCGGCGCATGGAGCTGAAGCTGACCAGTCGCTAAAACACCGGAATCCGCCCTCGCCGACGACGGCACGCTCAATCGGCAAAGGCCGGCTGCCCCCCAAAGTCCGCCACCGGTTGTCCGAGCACCCCCTGGGGCGCAGCATCGTTGGAAGGCCCGACCGAGACCGGCGGGAAGACGATGCGAAACCGCGCACCGCCCTCGGACCGGTTTTCCGCGGCGATGTCGCCGCCCATTCGCTTGACGATATCGTAGCTGATCGACAGGCCCAGCCCCGTGCCCTTGCCGGTCGGCTTGGTCGTGAAGAACGGCTCGAACAGCCGCGCCAGGACATGCTCGGGAATGCCGGGACCGTCATCCTCGACGATGAGCACCGCGCCGCCTGCCTCATCCGCAGCGACACGAAGCGTAATATGGCCGAGAGGCCCAGCCAAAGGCGGCGACTGTCTCTCCAGCACGGCATCGCGCGCGTTCAGGGCAAGATTGATGATGACCTGTTGCAGCCGGCTCGCCTCACCCAAGGCCATCAGGCCGGTCGATGGCAGATCGATCGTGAAGGCGATCCTGGCGGCCCGCAGTTGCTCTTGCAGCAAGTCGGCGCCGACTCGAGCGGCCTCGGTGACGTCGAACGGCAGCG
>DATGZZ010000294.1:0-3293 GCA_035296945.1 Reyranella sp. | reverse complement strand
AGACTCTCCTGACCTTGGGCCTGATGCCGGCCAAGCTGGTGCCGCGCATGAGCAAGGGCGGCACGATCGAGCCTTTCCCCGGCGTCAAGATCACCATGGTCCGCGCCGAGCACTCGTCGGAGATGATCCTGAAGGATCCGGCGACCGGCAAGGACACCAGCTACGCCGCCGGCGAGCCGGCCGGCTGGATCATCGAGCTCGAGAACGGCTTCAAGATCTACCACATGGGCGACACCGGCCTGTTCGGCGACATGAAATTCATCGGCGACTACTACAAGCCCGACCTCGCCCTGGTGCCGATCGGCGGCCACTACGTGCTCGATCCCAAGGATGCCGCCTACGCCATGAAGGAGCTGGTCAAGCCCAGGATGGCGATGCCCATGCACTATGCCAGCAACCCCTTCCTCAAGGGCACGCCGGCCGAGTTCAAGGCGGCGATGGGCCAGACGTCGATCCAGGTGATCGACATGAACCCGGGCGACAAGAAGCAATTCTGATCGAGGCGGAACCTCTACGTGCCGCACCGGAAGCGGATGTAGAGGTTCACCTTATCGGCCAGATTGTTCTCCAGCACGACGAAGGGCCCCTTGCATGTGCGTTGCATGAAGGGCTGAACGACGTTCCATAGTCGTTGGCTCTCCAGCTGAGGATCGGGGTTAACGACGATCGTGCCGCGCACGATCAGCAGCCGATACTCACCTTCGACCTCGGCTGGCGCGATACGGACCTCGTACAGGCGGCCGTCGACTCTGACCGTTTCCACCTGGGATCTGTCGAGCATGCCTTTGGGCGTGCTGGCCGTGGTCGTGCAAGCCGTGAGCGCGAGCGCGACCAGGGCAAGCGACAGGGCAGACCTAGTCGCTGCTGACATCCCGCGCTCCAACGGTGCGCTGACGAAATTCCTCGGGAACTTCGCGGCCGACGTCGGTGAAGGCCTTCTTCACTGCCGCCACGGTCGGACCGAACACCGCCTTGCGGTTCTCGCGCGACCAGGTGTTCGAGCCGACGATGGTGTCGAGCGAGCCTTGGAAGCGCGGCATGACATAGCGCGCGAACAGCTCGTAGGAGCGCAAGGTCTGCTCGCGGTTCGCCCATTCGTGGGCGCGGAACAGGATGCCGCCGAAGCCGCCGTTGGAGTAGCCGAGCAGCCGTTCGATGCCCTTGGCCACCGTGTCGGGCGTGCCGACCAGGGTCGTGCCCTGGGCCACGCCCTCGCGCAGCGGATCGTCGGAGCGCCCGGGCGGGCGGCCCAGCGTGTCCTCGAAATAGGTCACGGTCTCGCAGCGCTCGCCGGCATGGACCTCGCGCAAAGCCTGCTCATCGTCATCGGCGAGGTGCGCGTTGACCACGATGCGCCACTTCGAGCGGTCGGCCTTGTGGCCGTGCTTGGCCGCCGTCTCCTCGTAGATCGCCCATTGCTTGGCCATCGCCTCGGGACCGCCGGGCAGGCCGGCGCCGATCGACAGCACGCCCAGCCCGTGCTTGCCGGCCGCGATCATGCCCGAGGGCGTGATGGTGCTGGCGCAGGCGATGGGGAAGTGCGGATAGGAATACGGCGCGAGATGAAGGCGCGCTTCCTTGAGCTCGAACCAGTCGGTCTTCATGGTGACCGGCTCCTCGCACTTCAGGAGCTGCATGATGGCCGACAGGGACTGCTCCATGCGGTCGCGCTGGGTCGACGGATCAATGCCCATCATGTAGGCGTCGGACGGCAGCGCGCCCGGGCCGCAGCCCAGCATGGTGCGGCCGCGCGACATGTGGTCGAGCTGCACGAAGCGGTTCGCCACCATCAGCGGATGGTGATACGGCAGGCTGGTCACGCCCGAACCGAGCCGGATGTAGCGCGTGCGCTCGATGGCGGCGCCGATGAACACCTCCGGCGAGGCGATGGTTTCCCACCCAGCGGAATGGTGCTCGCCGATCCAGGCCTCGTCGTAGCCCAGCTCGTCGAGCCACTCGATCAGCTCCATGTCGCGCGCCATGCCGAGCGTGGGGTTCTCGCCCAGCCGGTGGAACGGGGCGAGGAAAATTCCGAACTGCAGCCCCTTGTGATTGCCCGTCTGTGCCATCAAAACCCTCCGTGACTTTCACCGTAGCACGCACATGCCGTTGACCGAAGCCACGGCTTGCGCCGATCATCGCGCGATGACCCCGGATCCCCTGCCCTTGCAGCGCTTCACCATCGTCGAGGTGAACGACGCAGATGTGCCGCTTTGCCTCAGGCTGGCGACATCGCTCGCCGCCAAGATCGCCGCCGACCTCGGCGCCGACGTCCTCAAGATCGAACCGCCGGGCGGCGATCCGGTGCGGCGCACGCCACCTCTGCTGCCGTCAGGTGCCAGTACTGGTGCCAGTGCGTTGTTCCAGTTCCTCAATACGTCCAAACGCTCCCTGGTGCTCGACCTCGGGACCGAAGCCGGCCGTGCACATCTCGCGGCCCTGCTCGACCGCAGCCACGCCTGCCTGTTCGAGGAGCCGGCCGCGATCGCGCCGCTGGTCCGCGCCGGCAAGGCGATGCCGATCGAGATCGCGGCCTTTCCAGCGGAAATGGATGCCGCGGCGCGACCGGTCAGCGAGCTTGTAATCCAGGCGCTGGGTGGCCTGATGCACATGATCGGCGAGCCCGCGCGCAAACCCTTGAAGCTCGGCGGCCATCAGGCCTCCTATGCCGCCGGCCTGACCGCCTTCACCGGCCTTGCCGCCGCGCTCGCCGCGCGCGAGGCCGGACTACGCCCGCCGCATGTCCGCGTGTCGCTGGCCGAGGTCATGCAGTGGGTGAACTGGAAGGCGGCATCGGGTGCGGCCGCCACCGGCACCTCGCCCGGCCGCGAAGGGACGGCCTCGGAGTTCCAGGTCGTACCGTGCCGAGACGGCCACGTCGCCGTCGTCTACACCGTCACGCAATGGCCGGCGACGCGCACCCTGATCGGCGATGCGCGGCTGCAGGACGAGAAGTTCACCACTCGTGCCGGCCGCCGCAAGCACATTGCCGAGCTCTACCAGATCATCGCGCCGTGGTTTGCCGACAAGACGCGTGCCGAGATCCAGAAGACGGCGCAGGCCAAGGGCGTGCCGTTCGGTCCGATCTTCACGCCGGCCGAATTGCTCCAGACCGAGCAGTACGTCGCCCGCGGCTTCCTCGCCAGGATGACGCATCCCGACATCGGCAAGCTCCTGATCCCGCAGCTGCCGGTGCAATGGAACGGCCGCTCCTTCGCACCGCGTCCCGCCCCGCCTCTCGAGCGCACGGAGCTCGCAGCATGAAGGGGCCGCTCGCCGGCGTGCGCGTCCTC
>DATGZZ010000293.1:0-5292 GCA_035296945.1 Reyranella sp. | reverse complement strand
ATCGGCAGCCGCTTCGGCGGTATCCCCTCGCTTTTGCCATCGCCGCACCTGCCGGCTTTCTCGCTGGAGAAGGTTCAAGCCGTGCTGCCCGATGCCGTGGCCTTCGCCCTGCTGGGCGCCATCGAATCGCTTCTGTCAGCGGTGGTGGCCGACGGCATGACCGGCCGGCGCCATCGCTCGAACTGCGAGCTGGTGGCGCAAGGCGTGGCCAATATCGGTTCGGCACTGTTCGGCGGCCTCTGCGCCACCGGCACGATCGCCCGCACCGCGACCAACGTGCGCGCCGGCGCGCGCGGGCCGGTTGCCGGCATGATGCATGCGGGCTTCCTGATGCTGTTCATGCTGCTGGCTGCGCCGCTGTTCGCCTACGTCCCGCTTGCCGCGCTCGCCGGTGTGTTGGCGGTGGTCGCCTGGAACATGGCCGAGAAGTATGAGTTCCTGAGCCTGCTGCGCAGCTCGCGCGGCGATGCCGTGGTGCTGCTGGCCACCTTCCTGCTGACGGTGTTTCGCGATCTCACCGAAGGCATCGTCGTGGGCTTTGCGCTGGGTGCCGTGCTGTTCATCCGGCGTGTGGCGGGCGCCACCGGCATCGAGGCGATGGCTGACCGGCCCGACACGTCCGATCCGCGCGCGCCCTATGACCCCAAGCTCGCGACCGACGAGGAGGTCGTGGTCTATCGCCTGTCCGGCGCCTTCTTCTTCGGCACGGCGTCGATCCTGAACGCGGTGCTCGACCGCATCGGTGATCAACACAAGGCCCTGGTCGTCGATTTCTCCGCCGTGCCGTTCGTCGATTCGACGGCCGCCAACGCCATTGCCGCCATCGCCCGCAAGGCCGGCCGGCACAAGGTGCGGGTGTACGTCACCGGCGCCACGCCCGCGGTGCGGCACGCCCTGCTTGCTGCGGGCGCGCGCCGGCCGCAGGTCCGCTATCGCCGGCACATCGAGGATGCAGTGGTCGAGGCGCGGTCGGTATAGTGCGAGGGCAATGAAGCTCCTGCTTTCCGCCTTCGCCCTGCGTACCTGGGGCTCCCGCATCACCGCGACCGACGCCGGTTTGTCGTTTGTAACCGCCGAGGAGGCATTGGCCGCCGACGGTCCCTCGGCAATCGATATCGCCTTCATGACCCGCGAGGTCACCGGCCGGTCGAGCAAGGACAACCAGACGCCGGAGCTGCGCGGCTTCGAGGCGGTGCTGCGCAAGTCGCCGAAGCTGCGCTGGCTGCAAATCCATCCGGCCGGGGCCGAGCGGCCGATCTATCGCGAGCTGCGCGACCGCGGCGTGAAGGTGACCACGGCCTCGGGTGCCACGGCGGTGACGGTGTCGCACAGCGTCCTGGGGGCGGTGATTGCGGTCAACCGGCGCTTCCCGTTGCTGGCCGATGCCCAGCGCCGCCATGCCTGGGAGCCGCGTATCGGCGAGCGCTCACCGCGCGATCTCAAGGGCCAGTGCGCCGTGATCGTCGGCATGGGCCCGATCGGGCGAAACATCGCCGCGCTCCTGAAGATGCTGGGCATGAGCGTGGTCGGAGTCCGGCGCACCTCAGAGCCTGTCAAACCCTGCGACCAGACCGTCGCCTACGATCGTCTGCTCGACGTCCTGCCCAAGGCGGACTGGCTGATCCTGTGCTGCCCGGCCTCGCCGGTGACGCGCGGCATCGCCAACGCGGCGGCCTTTGCGGCGATGCCCGTGGGCTCGCACTTCATCAACGTCTCGCGCGGTGAGATCGCGATCGAGAAGGACGTGATCGAGGCGCTGCAGAGCGGCCGGCTGGCGGGCGCCTATCTCGACGTGTTCGAGCGCGAGCCGCTCGATGCCGCCTCGCCGCTATGGGACATGCCCAACGTGCTGGTCTCGCCGCACACGGCCAGCCATTCGCTCGGCCAGAACGAGGCGATCTTCGATATCTTCCTCGACAACCTCGCGCGTTTCCGCGCCGGGCGAGAATTGCGCAACGACGTCGACAATCTTTCCTGACCCGCTAGTTCTTGGCCGCCAGGCTCTTGAACAGGGCGTCGCTGCGGTCGTCGGCTGGGAAAAAGCTTTCGATGCGCACTTCCTGCAGGGTCACGTCCTGCGGCGTGCCGAGAGTGGCAATAGTGGTGAACACAGACATCGACTTGCCGCCGACGACATAGTCCAGCGTCAGCACGGGCTGCGGACGCTCCTCGAAGCGCAGCTTGCGGAACGAGGCCGGCACGTCGGGGAAACCCATGATCTCCTCGATGAAGGCCAGCGCCTTGGGCTCGCCGCCGTCGGCCAGGATTTCCGCATAGGTCGTCGAGACGAGGTGGCGCGCGACCTCTTCCCAGTTGGCGATCTTGGGTCGCAGCGCCTTGGGATCGAGCAGCCAATGCAGGACGTTGGGCGGCTTGCCCGGCGGCGGTGCGGGCGGCGGGCCCTCGAACAGGAACACCGTGAAGGCCGTCGCCGCCTCGTTGCCCTGGATGAAGTTCCACAACCGGTCGATCACGATGGCGGGGTAGGGCTCCTGCTGGCGCAGGATGTGGTCGATCGCCTTGCGCACGGGCAGGAGCTCGGGCGCGGCGAGATTGCTCTCGCGATAGGCCGGCGCGAAGCCCGCCGCCAGCAGCATGGCGTTGCGCTGGCGCAGCGGGACGTCGAGCGCCGTGGTGAGCTGGACCACCATTTCGCGACTCGGCCGGGCGCGGCCCGATTCGAGGAAGCTGACATGGCGCTGCGAGACGCCCGACTGCAGGGCCAAGGCGAGCTGGCTGGCGCCGCGGCGCCGGCGCCAGGTGCGCAGCATAGGGCCGAACATGTCGGGCTGCGGGGGAAGGGCGGTCGAAGCCGCTGCAGGGGATGTGCGCATCATGACGCGGAAGATAGCACCCGGCCGACGGTCCGCCGATTAC
The DNA here is from genome assembly GCA_035296945.1 of Reyranella sp. Taxonomy (GTDB): domain Bacteria; phylum Pseudomonadota; class Alphaproteobacteria; order Reyranellales; family Reyranellaceae; genus Reyranella. The sequence goes on along the minus strand of DATGZZ010000293.1, from coordinate 2,415 downwards.
CTGGGGCGTAATTGCTGCCATGGTGGACCAATGCGACCTCTGGGGCGCCCGCAAACCACGCGGGCAACTCAAGGAGGACGTCATGACCGCTTCAACCGACCGCCTGCTGCGTCGCACCCTGTGGGGCAACGCCGTCTTTTCCGTCGTCTCGGGCGCCGTGCTGGCAGCCTTCGCCGGGCCGTTCGCCAAGATCGCGGCGGATGGCCCCGTCGCACTGATGGGCCTCGACCTGGCGATCGTCTTCGAACTTTTAGGCATCGGCGTGATCGCCTTCGGCGCGCTGTGCGCCTGGGTTGCTTCACGTGAAACGTTGCCGCAGAGCTGGGCCCGCGTGATCTTTGCTGCCGACATCGCCTGGGTGGCGGGCAGCGTGCTGGTGCTGGCACTGCCAGCGACATGGACCCTGGCCGGCGTCATCGGCATCGTCGTGGTGGCGCTGATCGTGGCCGATCTCGCCATCTTGGAGTATCTCGGCCTGCGCCGGCTGGGTGCGGCGAGCTGACGAGAGGTCCACTCCTCTTCCTCCTCCCCCGTCTTACGGGGGAGGGTAGGGAGGGGGAGAGCCACACAGGAATTGGTATGAAGTTGATGATCTGAAATTTGCCTGCACCTCGATTGGTGCTTGCCCCCTCCCCAACCCTCCCCCGTAAGACGGGGGAGGGAGACTCTTTTTGACACGAACGCACACCAAAGGACTCCACCATGGACAAGCTTCAGCTCCTGAACGACCACCCGCTGCCCTTTGCCAAGGTCCTGGGGCTGAAGTTCGTCGCCGCCAGCGACACGGCCGTGAAGGCTGAGATGGTCGTCAAGCCCGAGCTCTGCACGCGACCCGACATACTGCACGGTGGCGCCGTGATGGCCTTTGCCGACACGCTGGGTGCGGCCGCCACCGTGCTCAACCTGCCAGAAGGCAAGGGCACGACGACGATCGAGAGCAAGACCAACTTCGTGGGGCCCGCGCCGGTCGGCACGACGGTGATCGGCGAGACCACGCCGATCCATCGCGGCCGGCGCACCATGGTGTGGCAGACGCGCATCACGACGGCCGAAGGCAAGCTGGTCGCCGTCGTCACCCAGACGCAGATGGTTCTCTAATTCAGGACTGTTGGCGCAGCTTGATCGTCAGCATCAGCGCGCGGCCCAGCATCGCCACGGCACAGACCACGGCGCTGAGCGCCGCCCACAGGCGGACTTTCTCCAGGCCTGGGCTCGTGTAGGCGCCGATGATCTCGAGCGACGCACAAACGCCCACGCCGACACCCACGGCCAGGAAAACCAGCTTGGCGTCGCGCGAGATCATCACTACCGGCCGGTAGTGGTCGTGCCGGACGCCGATCATCATGCCGCGCACGAGCCCGATGGCGAGGCCGATGGCCGCTGCGGCAGCGAAAGCCCAGCGCGGCTGTCCGGCACCGATCTGGATCAGGAACAGGCCGGCCGCCACGAACAGCGCGGCCGTGCCGGGGGCGAACAGGGCCCATTCCGAGACATAGACCCCGTGAAGCTCGCGCACGACGAGATAGATGGTGGCCGCCGCACCGAGTGCCAGCAGCACGTGAACGAGGGACAGATTGTGCACCACCCTGGCAGCCTGACCAGCTCAGGAACTCAACGGAGGAGCGCCGGCACGAAGGCCTGCAAGGCAGCATCGGCGTCGGTCGCCGTCTGTTGGCGGGCCTGCGACCAGTCGATGCGGATGCTGATGAAGTAATCGCGAAAGCCGGTCAGCATCATCTTGGTGTAGAGCCGCGCATTCGCCTGGTTCACGGCGCTGTAGGTGATGCAACGGAAGGCGAGGCTGCCATAGGTGCAGGTCGAGGGCACCGACGGCCGCTCGAAGTGGGTATAGCCGCCGTACCTGACCTGCTGCTCCGACGAGCTCAGTTCGCCCATGAACTCGTCGACAACCGTCGGGTTGTTGCTGCCGGGTGGGATGCGCCGGCCGCCGTCATAGACGTGGACGGCGATCACCATCTTCTTGGGTGTCGAATAGAAGTAGGTGATGCCCTGTTCGGGCCGGTTGTTGGGCGGTGCCGCGTAGTTGACCGACCGCTCGAGCTGCGCGCCGCCAACGCTCGCCGGGAAGGCGAGCTTGGCGCCGGCGTGGGCGCCGGGCGCGGTCGATTGCGTCTGAGCAGTCGCCACGCCGGCCCAGCCCGTGACGGCGAGCAGCGTCACGGCTGTCACCCCAAGCGTAGCAAGGGGCCTTTGAAGCCGCACGAAAGGTCCCTCGCTACGCTCGGGATGACAGCGGGGCCGTATCACCCGGCTGTGTTCCCAGGCACTAGACATCGAGGTTCGCCACCTTGAGGGCATTTTCTTGGATGAACACGCGGCGCGGCTCGACTACGTCACCCATCAGGGTGGAGAAGATTTCGTCGGCCTCGTCGGCATGGTTGATCTTGACCTGCA
>DATGZZ010000292.1:0-3620 GCA_035296945.1 Reyranella sp. | reverse complement strand
GCGCCAGGGCGAGATGGCGCTGCTGGGCGAGGTGCCGTTCCGTCACTACTACGGCAGCGTCGACTCCACGCCGTTGTTCGTCATGTTGGCAGGCGCCTACCTCGAACGCACCGACGACGTCGAGGCCGTGCGCCGGCTGTGGCCGAACATCCTGGCGGCACTGCGCTGGATGGACGAGTCGGGCGATCACGACGGCGACGGCTTCATCGAGTACGGCCGCAAGCGCGACACCGGGCTGATCAACCAGGGCTGGAAGGACAGTCACGATTCGATCTTCCACGCCGACGGCACGCTGGCCCACGGGCCGGTCGCCCTGGTCGAGGTCCAGGCCTATGCCTTCGGCGCCTGGCGGGCCGCTTCCTCGATCGCGCGCCGGCTGGGAGACGACGATGCCGCCGACGGCTACGCCGAGCGCGCCAGCCGCCTGCAGCAGCGCTTCGACGATGCCTTCTTCGACAAGGCGCTCGGCACCTACGTGCTTGCCCTCGACGGCGACAAGAAGCCGTGCCGGGTGCGCGCCTCCAACGCCGGTCACGCGCTGTTCAGCGGCATCGCCCGGCCCGAGCGCGCCGAGGCGGTGGTGAAGACGCTCACGTCAAACGCCTTCTTCTCCGGCTGGGGCGTGCGCACGGTCGCCATCGGCGAGGCGCGCTACAATCCCATGAGCTATCACAACGGCTCAGTGTGGCCGCACGACAATGCCCTGATCGCGGCGGGCTTTGCGCGCTACGGCTTCCGGCGCGAGGCGGCGCGCCTGTTCGGCGGGCTGTTCGCGGCCTCGGGCTATATCGACTTGCGCCGCCTGCCCGAGCTGTTCTGCGGCTTCCCGCGCGAGCGCGCCCACGGCCCGACCTTCTATCCCGTCGCCTGCTCGCCGCAGGCCTGGGCGGCGGCGACGCCTTTGTCGCTGCTGCAGTCCTGTCTCGGCCTGCGCTTCGACACGGCCCGCGGCTCGGTGGCGTTCGACGAGCCGTTGTTGCCGGATTTCCTGGACGACGTGACGCTGCGACGCCTCTCGCTCGGCGATGCGGCGGTCGATGTGGCGCTGCACCGCCGCGGCAGCGACCTCTCGATCGAAGTCCTGGGCCGCCGCGGCCGGCTGGGCGTCGATCTCTCCTGACGCGAGCGGGCGCTGAGCATGGCCGATCCCGACTGGTGGCAACGCGCCGTCCTTTATCAGATCTACCCACGATCCTTTCAGGACACTGACGGCGATGGCGTGGGCGACATCGAAGGCATCGGCCAGCGGCTCGATCACCTGGTCGAATTGGGCGTCGATGCTCTATGGTTGTCGCCCGTCTTCCCCTCGCCGATGGCCGACTTCGGCTATGACGTGGCGGATTATTGCGACATCGATCCATTGTTCGGCTCGCTCGCCGACTTCGACGCCTTGCTGGCCAACGCCCATGCGCGCGGGCTGAAGGTGATCCTCGATCTCGTGGCCAACCACACCTCCGACCAGCATGCCTGGTTCCAGGAAAGCCGTGCCTCACGCACGTCGCTCAAGCGCGACTGGTACATCTGGCGCGACCCGGCGCCCGGCGGCGGGCCGCCCAACAACTGGCTGTCGGAGTTCGGCGGCGGGGCGTGGGAATACGACGCCGCGAGCGGCCAATATTACCTTCACACCTTTCTCACCTCGCAACCCGACCTCAACTGGCGTAATCCCGGGATGCGCGACGCCATGTACGAGGTCGTACGCTTCTGGCTGAAGCGCGGCGTCGACGGCTTTCGTGCCGACGCCGTCCGCCATCTGATCAAGGACGACGCGTTTCGCGACAACCCAGCCAATCCCGCCTACCGCGACGGCGACCCGCCGGATGCCGCGGTCCTGCCGCTCTATACGGCCGATCGGCCGGAAGCCCACGACGTCATCGCCGGATTGCGCGGCGTGATCGACGAATTTCCCGATCGCCTGCTGATCGGCGAGCTCAACCTGCCCTTCGAAAAGCTGGTGATCTACTACGGCCGCGACTTGGGTGGCCTGCACCTGCCGTTCAATTTCGCGCTGCTGAGCGCGCCGTGGCAGGCCCGGCATCTCGCCGACCTGATCGACCGCTATGAAACGGCCCTGCCCCAGGGCGGTTGGCCAAACTGGGTGCTGGGCAACCACGACAAGCCGCGCATCGCCTCGCGCGTCGGCGACGCGCAGGCCAAGGTGGCAGCCATGCTGCTGCTGACCTTGCGCGGCATGCCCACGCTCTACTACGGCGACGAAATCGGCATGCGGCAGATCAGGATCCCGCCGCATCGCGTGCGCGATCCTTACGAACTGAACGTCCCGGGACTGGGCCTGGGCCGCGACGGCTGCCGCACGCCCATGCAGTGGGAGGCGTCGGAAAAAGCGGGCTTCACCAAGGGCGATCCCTGGCTGCCGCTGGGCGAGGACCACCGCCAGCTCAACGTCGAGAACCAGCGCGCCGACCGCACCTCGATCTTCACGCTGCACCGGCGGCTGCTCGCCCTGCGCCGCGCCCATCCGGCGCTGGCGATCGGCGATTACCGGCCGATGGCCGCGACCGGCGACCTGCTGCTCTTCGAGCGCGTGCTGGGCCGCGAACGCCTCGTCGTGGCGCTTAATCTCGGCGCCGAGCCCGTCGAGGCCGACTTCGCCCCAGGCGGCGTGCGCGGCCGGCTTGTTCTGTCCACCCACGGCGATCGCGACGGCGAGCCCGTCGCCGATGCTCTGGCCTTGCGCGACAACGAAGGCGTCGTGGTCGCGCTTTCATAAATAGGACCACGGGCGTCCCGCCCGCCTCATAGGAGCGCGGACCTCCAGGTCCGCTCAAGCTCATGATGCGGACCTGGAGGTCCGCGCTCCGAAGAGCATGAGCGGCGGAACGCCCGCGGTCCGAATATGAGTTCTAACCCTTGCCCAACCCGCGGACGACGAAGGCGTTGAGCCTTCGAGCGAAGGCCGCCAGATCGTCCGGCATCTCGCCGTCGAGGATGTGGGCCTGGTCGAGCAGGAGATTGGCGAGGTCGGCCGCCTCGTCGTTCTTTGCCGCACCGAGCGCCTTCACGAGATCGTGGCGCATGTTCAGCTCGAGGATCGCCTTGGCGCCGGCGCCACGGTTGGCACGCGCCAGCAGGCGGTCGAGTTCGCGGTCGCGGCCCTGGGCGCTGGCGACCAGGCAAGCGGCGCTCTCGGTCAGGCGCTGCGAGGCACGCACGTCGGAGACCTTGTCGCCCAGCGCCTCCTTCACCGCCTTCAACGCGGCCGCGTCGTCGTCGGCCGAGGTCTTGTCCTCGGCCTTGTCATCGAGGAGCGGGATCAGGCCGAAGTCGACATCGCCCTGGCTCAGCGAGCGCAACGGCTTGCCTTCGAAGTCCTGCGGCATGGCCGTCCAGAAGGCATCGATCGGATCGGTCAGCAACAGCACTTCGACGCCACGGGCGCGCGCCGCCTCGAGCTTGGGATTGGATTTCAGCCGCTCCGCGCTCTCGCCCACGAGATAGTAGATCTCCGTCTGGTTGGGCTTGAGGTCGGCGATGTAGTCCTTGAGCGACCGCGGGCTGTCGCCGGCCGTCGTTGCGAAGCGCGCCAGGGCGAGCAGTTGGCCGCGGCGCTCGTGGTCTTCGTAGAGTCCTTCCTTGAGGACCGGGCCGAAGGCATTCCA
>DATGZZ010000291.1:0-2162 GCA_035296945.1 Reyranella sp. | reverse complement strand
CGCCTGATTGCCGGTCTCGCCGAACTTCTCGTTGTCGAGCACGATGATCGCCAAATTCTCCGGCTGCTGCGTCGCCACCGTGGCGAGCGACCCGAGACTCATCATCAGGTCGGCGTCGCCCGTGATCACCAGCACCCGCTTGTCGGGCTGCGCCAGGGCAAGGCCCAGGCCCATGCTGACCGGCGCGCCCATGGCGCCCCACAGCGGCATGTTGAGCGGCCGATCGCCCGCCTCGGTGATGTCCCAGTTCGAAGAGCCGAGGCCCGCGATCACCAGGAGAGTGTCGTCGGCGCCGTCGAGGATCTTCTTGACCAGCGGCCGGCGCTGCAGAGTGGCCTTGCTCATTTGGCGGTCTTCTTTCCGAAATCCTTTATGCCGATCAGCTTCTGGCGCAGCAGGACGGCGACCGACTGGCCGCCGTTGAAGGCCGCGCGCGCCGCGGCATCGACCGTGGCCTTCACCTCGCTCGCCCTGTCGACCGAGTAGACCAGCACGCCCATCGCCTCGAGCACCTTGGGCGTGCCCTGGCCCATCGGGAACTGCCAGGAATTGAACTCGCCCCACTCGCCGCGCATGGTGATCAGGGTCAGGAACGGAAAGCGCAGCGTCTTGGTGAGCCCCATCATGTTGATGGTGTTGCCCACGCCCGAACTCTGCATCAGCAGGGCCGAACGCTGCCCGCCCAGCCAGGCGCCGGCGGCGAGCGGAATGCCTTCCTCTTCCGTCGTGAGCGGCACGCAGCGGATCGAGTTCGAGCGCTGGCACTGCTCGATCAGCCGCGAATGGCCGGCATCGGGCACGTGATAGACCTGCTTGATGTCGTGGGTCTGCAGGACCTCGAAGATCTCATCGCGCCAGTCGGCAGCTGTTTCAGCGTTCATGCGGCGACAGTAGCTATCACCGTCTGGTATTTCGACAGCTATTCGCCGTGATCAGATATACCGGTATTGTATCGCTCGATGGAGCTGTCCCAACTTCGCACCCTGATCCATGTCGCCGAGCTTGGCAGCCTCAGCAAGGCGGCCGACCGCCTGCACATCGCCCAGCCGGCGCTGAGCCGCCAGGTGCGGCTGCTCGAGGAGGAACTGGGTGTCCGGCTGTTCGCCCGCCATGGCCGCGGCATGGTCCTGACCGAGCAGGGTCAGGAGATCCTGAAGCATGCAACGCGCGTGATGACGGAACTGGAGGAGCTCCGCGCCGCCGCCTCGGACACAGGCGCGCCGCTGCGCGGCCAGATCGCCATCGGCTTTCCGCCCACCGTCGCCGACATCGTCTCGGTCCCGCTGGTCGCCGCCTTCGGCAAGGCGCATCCGCAGGCCGACCTGCGCCTGGTCGCTGCCTACACAGGCTATCTGCTCGACTGGCTGCACCGCGGTGAGATCGACGTCGCCGTGCTCTACGACCCGCACGCGGCGCGCTCGCTGCGCTCGCAGCCGCTGCTGCTGGAAGACCTGTTCCTGATCGGCCCGCCGGAGGCTGCCTTCTCCAGCGACCAAGCAATCGCCTTCAAGCAACTCGACGGCAAACGCATGCTGCTGCCCAGCGTGCGCCATGGCCTTCGCACCATCGTCGAGCATTGCGCGAGCGAAGCGGGCATCGCCCTCAATGTCGCGGTCGAAACCGATTCCTACGCGACGCTGAAGGACCTGGTCCGCCATGGCCATGGCTGGACGATCCTGCCGCTGGCGCCGATCCACGACGACATCGCGGCAGGCCGGCTGACCGCAGCGCCGCTGGTCGATCCGGTGCCGGTGCGGCGCCTGGTGCTGTCCTATCCCGCCGATCGCCCGGCGCCGAGACTCGCGCGCTTCGCCGGCGAGGCGATCGCCGGCATCGTCCGCGACAAGGTCGAACGCGGCATCTGGGCCGGCCAGTTGCTGGACTGAGCTACGGCTGCGGAACCAGCTGCGCCGTCAGCTCCTCGGCGACGCCCTTCATGTCGTGGGCGAGCTTGAGCGAAGTCGTGCGGTCGAGCTGGTTGCCGAGGCCGACCGCGGCCAGCGTATGGGAGATCGTGCCGCGGCCGTTCAGCACCGGCACGGCCACGATCGTCACGCCGGAAATGTAGTTGCCGCGATCGATGCTGAACTTCTGGCGCCGTGTGAGGTCGACTTCCTTGCACCAGCTCTCGTAGTCCGGTGCGTTGTGCCAGCGCAGGCGGT
>DATGZZ010000290.1:0-12723 GCA_035296945.1 Reyranella sp. | reverse complement strand
CATCCGACAACGGGACGAGGTCAGCCTTGGGCGCGGCGCGCGCATTGCTGCCTTCGACGGTGATCAGGTCGCGGTAGTTGAGCGACGTCGCCCGCACGCGCACCAGCACCTGGCGCGGACCCGGCGCCGGCTCCGGCCGTTCGACCAGCGTCAGCGAATCGATGCCCTTGGGCGAAGGGATGACATGGCACTTCATTTAGACCGGCCTCCATGCACGCACATTGTCATCCCGAGCGCAGCGAGGGACCTTTCCTGCGGCCTCTAAGGTCCCTCGCTGCGCTCGGGATGACAATGTCGCTCGCCTCGACAAGGTGCCCCACATCACTTGCCTCCCTTCAGCTCGATGATGGTCTTGGCCATCACCGCCTCCTGGTCCCAGGGGAACAGGATCCAGGTGTCCTGGCTCACCTCGGTGATGAAGCTATCGACCGACGGCCGCCCGGCCGGCTTGGCATAGACCGTGGCGAAATGCGCTTGCGGCAGGATCGCACGCACGGCCCGTGCGGTGACGCCGGTGTCGACCAGATCGTCGACGATCAGCCAGCCCTCGCCGGTGTCCTTTTCAGCCAGGGTGCCCTTCAGGAGCTCGACCTTGGCGCCGCGCGCCATGCGGTCGTAGGTCGAGCAGCAGACCGTGTCGATCAGGCGCAGGTTGAGCTCGCGGGCGATGATGGCGGCCGGCACCAGCCCGCCGCGGGTGATTGCCACCAGCCCCTTGAACGGCCCCAGATCGGCCAGTCGCCAAGCCAGGGCCCGCGCGTCGCGATGCAGTTCCGTCCACGAGACGGGAAACATCTTGCTGTATCCCGCGCTGCTCGCCATGCGATTTCGCCTCCTGCCTTGTCCGGTTTGGCTTGCCCCCCGGCAGACGCTGAACTAACACCTTCGACCGACGCAATGAAGATCGACCGCACCGGAATAACAGGGACGGAGTCCGCGGGAACATGGGAATCGAGCTAACGCCCGCCTTCTGGAGCGGCCTGTTTCAGATCATCCTGGTCAATGTCGTGCTCTCCGGCGACAACGCGCTGGTCATCGCGCTGGCCTGCCGCAACCTGCAGAAAAAGCACCAGAAACCCGCCATCCTGATCGGCAGCGCCGGCGCCATCATCCTGCGTATCATCTTCGTGCTGATCGTCGATCAGCTGCTCAAGATCGGCTACCTCAAGCTGATCGGTGGTCTGCTGCTGCTGTGGATCGGCGTCAAGCTGGTGCAGGGCGAGGACGAGCACGGCGACGGCGTGAAAGCGGCGGGCTCGCTGTGGGCGGCCATCCGCACCATCATCATCGCCGACGCGGTGATGAGCCTCGACAACGCCATCGCCATCGCCGCTGCGGCCAAGGGCGACACGACCCTGATCGTGCTGGGCCTGCTGATCAGCATCCCGCTGATCATCTTCGGCGCCACCCTGATCATGCTGCTGTTGAACCGCTTCCCGATCATCGTCATCGCCGGCGGCGGCCTGCTGGGCTACATCGCGGGCGAAGTGCTGGCGACGGATCCGGCCTATGTCGAATGGCTCGCGGCGCGAATCCCCAACCATAAAACGTGGTTCGAGATCGGCGGCGCCGTCCTCACCGTCGCGCTGGGCTACTGGTTGCAGCGCCGCGCCAGGGCGAAGAAGCACGAGGAGCCCGTCGACCTCGCCGCCGAAGGACGCAAGGAGTAGCCGCCATGGCCAAGATGAAGGCAATCCTGGTCGCTGTCGACGGTTCTGGCACGTCCGACCGCGCGGTGCGCCATGCGCTGGACCTGATCGAGGCGGGCCTTGCTGCCGAGCTGCATCTGCTCAACGTGCAGCCCAATCTCGGCGGCGCCATCTCGAGCTTCGTGTCGAAGGAGCAGATCGATACCCATCATCGCGAGGAGGGCCAGAAGGGTCTGGTCACAGCGATCGACATCACCAAGAAGGCCGGGGTCGCGGCCAAGATCCATATCGGCGTCGGCCGGCAGGGCGAGGTGGTGAACGACTTCGTCACCAAGCTGGGCGCGGGCCTGGTCGTGCTCGGCACGCGCGGCCATACCGGCCTTGCCGGCGTGCTGCTGGGCTCGGTCGCCCAGGACGTGATCGCCCACGTCAAGGTACCGGTCACGCTGGTGAAATAAGCCTCGGTTGTTGCTTCGGCCTGGAAGGCGTAAAACCGCGCCGCACGCTTTCAGGAGGTCGAGTGGCGGAGCAGTTGTGGCGACGCGAGGCCCTGGCGCCGTACGCCACCCTGCCATGGCAGAGCCGCGGCCGGCTGCATGCCGAGAGCGAGGATCCCTCGCGCAGCCCGTTCCAGCGCGACCGTGACCGCATCATCCATTCGACGGCGTTCCGCCGGCTGAAGCACAAGACCCAGGTCTTCGTCTATCACGAGGGCGATCACTACCGCACGCGGCTCACCCACTCGCTGGAGGTGGCGCAGATTGCCCGCACCATCTGCCGCACGCTGCACCTCGACGAGGATCTCGGCGAGGCCGTGGCACTCGCCCACGATCTCGGCCACACGCCGTTCGGCCATGCCGGTGAGGAGGCCCTGCACGCCGCGATGAAGCCGTTCGGCGGCTTCGACCACAACGCCCAGACCTTGCGCATCCTCACCAAGCTTGAGGAGCGCTATGCCGAGTTCAACGGGCTCAACCTCACCTGGGAGACGCTGGAAGGCGCGGTCAAGCACAACGGGCCATTGCTCAAGGACGAGCGGACGCTTGGCGATCTGCCAGCCGCCATCGTCGAGTATTGCCAGGACCACGATCTCGAGCTCGAAGGCCATGCCGGGGCGGAGGCGCAGGTGGCGGCGCTCAGCGACGACATCGCCTACAACAACCACGACATAGACGACGGCCTGCGTGCCGGCCTGTTCGGCGTCGCCGACCTTTTGGACCTGCCGCTGGTCGGCGACATGTTCGCGCTGGTGTCGAAGAAGTACCCCGGCCTGGGCGAGAGCCGCCTGGTCCATGAGGCGGTGCGCCGCGTGATCAACGCCATGGTCGAGGACGTGATGGCCGAGACGCGGCGCCGGCTGGCCGAGGCGAAGCCCCAGTCGGTCACCGCCATCCGCGCGCTCGGGCGCCCGGTCGTCGCCTTCTCCGAGGGCATGGCCGAGACCGACCGTACGGTGAAGAAGTTCCTCTACGGCCGCATGTACGAGCACTGGCATCTCAACCGCTCGCACTCCAAGGCGCGGCGCGTCGTGATGGACCTGTTCGGCCTGCTGTTCGCCGAGCCCAACTGCCTGCCACCGCCCTGGCGCGAGCGCGCCGAGGCCGCCGAACGCGCCGCCCGCGCCCGCATCGTCGCCGACTACATCGCGGGTATGACCGACCGCTACGCGCTCGACGAGCACCGGCGGCTGTTTGATTTGTACAATTAGTGTCTTCACCTCCCCCGTCATACGGGGGAGGCGGGGAGGGGGAGAGTCCCAGTCGTGATGCTGCCGGGATGAGATCATGACGTCGAAATCTTGGTGATCGCGTGTGAGGCCTTCCCCCTCCCGGCCTCCCCCGTAAGACGGGGGAGGTGAAGAAGGGCGGGATGACAAACGTTGCCATTTCAGCAATACCCCCGCCCCATGAACCCGTACCGCCATTTCATCGGCGAGATCGAGGCCGCGCTCAAGGCCATGCAGGCGGCCGGCGAATTGCCGCCGGTGCTCGATTTCTCCGCCATCACCGCCGAGCCGCCGCGCGATGCCGCGCATGGCGACATCGCCACCAATGCCGCCATGGTGCTGGCCAAGGCCGCGCGTAAGAAGCCGCGCGACATCGCCGAGCCGCTGCTGGCGCGCCTCAAGGCCAACTCCGACGTGGTCGACGGCGCGGTAGCGGGGCCAGGCTTCATCAACCTCAAGATCTCCGACGCCTTCTGGCGTGACCGGCTGCGCGACTGCCTCAAGGCGGGCATCGCCTACGGCGATTCGCCGATGGGGAAGGGCGCCAAGGTCAATGTCGAGTACGTCTCGGCCAATCCGACCGGTCCGCTGCACGTCGCTCACGCGCGCGGCGCGGTGGTGGGCGATGCGCTGGCCAACCTGCTCGCCAAGGCAGGCTATGCCGTCACCAAGGAGTACTACATCAACGACGCCGGCGCGCAGGTCGACAAGCTCGGGCAGTCGACCTTCCTGCGTTACAAGGAGGCGCTGGGCGATGCGATCGGCGACATTCCCGAAGGACTCTATCCCGGCGAGTATCTGAAGGACGTGGGTGCGGCCATCGCCAAGCGCGACGGCGCACGCTGGATCGACAAGCCGCAGTCCGACTGGCTGCCGGTCATGCGCGACTTCGCCATCGACATGCTGATGGCCGAGATCAAGGCCGATCTCGACACGCTCGGCGTCCACATGGACGTCTACACGTCCGAACGCGCCATCGTCGATTCCGGGGCCGTCGACCGCGCCTTCCAGGAGCTGAGCCGCCAGGGTCTGATCTACACGGGCCGGCTCGAGCCGCCCAAGGGCCAGAAGCCCGACGATTGGGAGGATCGCGAGCAGACGCTCTTCCGGTCAACGAAGTTCGGCGATGACGTGGACCGGCCCCTGAAGAAATCCGACGGAACCTGGACCTACTTCGCCAATGACATCGCCTATCACTTCGACAAGTTCCGCCGCGGCTTTGCCGACATGATCGACGTCTGGGGTGCCGACCACAGCGGCTACGTCAAACGTCAGAAGTCGGCGGTCCGCGCCATCACCGAGGGCGAGGGCGAACTCGACGTCAAGCTCTGCCAGCTCGTGCGCGTGATGAAGAACGGCGAGATGGTCCGCATGTCCAAGCGCGCCGGTACATTTGTTACATTGCGCGACCTGCTCGACGAGGTCGGACCAGATGTCGTGCGCTTCACCATGCTGACACGCAAGAACGACGCGTCTTTCGACTTCGACGTGGCAAAGGCCACAGAACAGTCACGCGATAATCCGGTTTGGTACGTCCAGTATGGGCATGCACGGACTCGCTCCGTGTTGCGGCAGGCAGCCGCCGCCGGCGTCGCGATCGATGGACTGGACAGCGCTCCATTCGATCGTCTGGGCGACGCCGGCGAGCTGGCCCTCATCCGCCTGATCGCCCAATGGCCGCGCCAGGTCGATGCCGCCGCCGCCGCCCACGAACCGCACCGGATTGCTTTCTATCTCTATGAACTGGCCGCTGCCTTCCATGCCCATTGGACTCGCGGCCGCGAGGAGCCCGGCCTGCGCTTCGTGGTCGAGGGCGACGCCGAACTGACGCGGGCACGTCTGGCGTTGGTACAGGGAATCGGATTTGTGATAGGATCAGGATTAAAGGTCTTCGGCGTAACACCCGTCGAAGAGATGAGATAAGGAAAAAATGCACATCCGCCGGTCCCCCTCCGGCGACGGTCCAACCATCTACCGGCCGAGTGAGTCGGTAGCTTCTGTACGGCTCGATCCGCCGGCTAGGCCCGTCGCGCACGAACCCGATTCCATTCCGCCGCCGCCGCGGGATTCCCTGCTCATGCGCGTCAACCGACGGCGTGGCCAGATCCTCACCGTCATGGTCTCGATTGCCGCCATCGCGAGCTTCGGCTCGGTCGTGTGGTGGGCGCATAACCAGGACGTGAAGGCGGGTGGCCGGGGACTCGAACCCCTGGTCGTGCAGGCACCAGCGACGCCGTCACGGGTAAAACCCGAGAATGCCGGCGGGCTCACGGTGCCGAACCAGGACAAGGAAGTCTTCAACCGCCTGCAGCCCAACACCGTGCCGGCCCAGCCGGAGAAGCTGCTGCCCGGCTCGACCAATCCCAAGCTGCCGGCGGGCGGGATCCTGCCCACGCCGGCGGCACCCAAGCCGCCTGATGCCGAGGTCGCAGCCAAGACCCCGACGCCGCTCCAGGCCGCGACGCCGGCCGCGGTGACGCCGGGCGGTCCGACGCCGGCGCCGGCGGTGACCGAAACCAAGCCCGCCGCGACCGAGACCGGGCCCAGCATCGCCAGCCTGATCGACAACATCTCGGGTCCGGTCGGCGGCTGGCGCGTGCAGGTCGCTTCGGTGAAGAACGAGGACGTCGCAAAGTCGACCTGGGCGCGCCTGCAGAGCGCGCATGGCGACGTGATGGCCAACCTGCGCATGCAGGCCGTGCGCGTCGATCTCGGCGACAAGGGCGTGTGGTATCGAGTCCAGGGCGGCCCGCTCGACGAGAAGCAGGCGCAGAACGTCTGCAGCACGCTGAAGACCCGCAAGGCCGACTGCGTGCTGGTCCCGCCGGCACGCTAGCTCCTCTTCCGTCTTTCTCCTCCCCCGTCATACGGGGGAGGGTAGGGAGGGGCGAGCCTCAACGACGATCTCGAAAATTTCGACGTCATGATCTCATTCTTGTCTCGCACAATGACTGATGCCTTCCCCCTCCCGGCCTCCCCCGTAAGACGGGGGAGGTGAAATGAGTCGCGCCGTCATCTTCGGTTGCGCCGGCCCCGACCTCAGCGCCGATGAGCGTGCGTTCTTTCGTGACGCCGATCCGCTGGGCTTCATCCTGTTCGCACGCAACGTCGACACCCCCGAGCGCACGCGCCGGCTGGTCGAGGAGCTGCGCTCGTCGGTGGCGCGCGCCGATGCGCCCGTGCTGATCGACCAGGAGGGCGGCCGCGTCGCCCGCCTGCGCCCGCCGCATTGGCGCAAGGCCCCGCCGGCGCGTGTCTTCGGCGAGCTCTATGCGCGCGATGCCGAGCGCGGGCTCGAGGCGACCCGGCTCAACTCGCGCCTGCTTGCCGCCGACGTCGCCTCGATCGGCGTCGACGTCGACTGCCTGCCGGTGCTCGACATCGCCTTCCCCGAGACCCACGCCGTGATCGGCGATCGCGCCTATGCCGACCGCCCCGAGCCGGTCGCCGCACTGGGCCGCGCCGCCGCCGAGGGCCTTCTGGCCGAAGGCGTCATGCCGGTGATCAAGCACATCCCTGGCCACGGCCGCGCCACCGTCGACAGCCATGAATCCCTGCCGCGCGTGACGGCCGCCCGCGCGGAACTGGAGCGCATCGACTTCCTTCCGTTCAAGCTTCTGGCCGACCTGCCGTGGGCCATGACCGGTCACCTGCTGTTCGACGCCATCGATCCTGGCGCCGCCATCACGGTATCGGCACGGGGCGTGAAGGAGATCATCCGCGGCCATATCGGCTTCGACGGCCTGCTGCTGTCCGACGACCTTTCCATGCAGGCGCTGGGCGGTTCGTTGGCCGAGCGCGCCGCGCGCTCCCTGGCGGCGGGGTGCGACATCGCCCTGCACTGCAACGGCCGCATGGATGAGATGACCGGCATTGCGGCCAGCACCGGCGCCATGACCGAGAGGGCGGCAACACGGTTCGCGGCCGGCCGTTCCTTGCTCGACCGCCATCGCGACCCGGCCGGCAGGACAGGCCTTGCCGACGCTGCCGCCAGGCTCGCGGCCTTATTGCCGGAATGGGGATAAGGCGGGGCCAAATCCAGTGGCGGTGCATGGCACCCATGGCATAAACCGGTCTCACATGAGTGACGCTCAAAGCCCACCCAGCGACAACTTCGCCGACGCCGGTCCCGACGTGATCGCACCCGGCGAGGGCGAGCTGATCGTCAACCTGGAGGGCTTCGAGGGCCCGCTCGACCTG
The DNA here is from genome assembly GCA_035296945.1 of Reyranella sp. GTDB lineage: Bacteria > Pseudomonadota > Alphaproteobacteria > Reyranellales > Reyranellaceae > Reyranella. The sequence goes on along the minus strand of DATGZZ010000290.1, from coordinate 5,148 downwards.
CTGCTGACCCTGGCGCGCGACCAGAAGGTCGATCTGCGCCGCATCTCCATGGTGGCCCTGGTCGACCAGTACCTGGCGCACGTGGCGCAGGCCCGCCGGATGCGGCTCGAGCTTGCCGCGGACTATCTCGTCATGGCGGCCTGGCTCGCCTACCTGAAGTCGCGCCTGCTGCTGCCTGAGCCGCCGGCGGGCGAAGAGCCGTCCGGCCAGGAGATGGCCGACGCCCTGCAGTGGCAGCTGCGCCGCCTCGAAGCCATGCAGGACGTGGGCGTGCGCCTGATGGCCCGCCCGCAGCTCGGCAAGGACATCTTCTCCCGCGGCCAGCCCGAGGGCGTCGTCGTCGTGCGCCGCGCGGTGTGGGACGTGAAGCTCTACGATCTGCTGTCGGCCTACGGCCATCAGGTGCGGCCGAAGGACGCCGACACCTACCAGATCGAGCCCATGCAGTTCTTCTCGGTCGAGGAAGCGGCCGAGCGGCTGGGCCGCATGCTGGGCATCGCCATCGACTGGCAGACGCTGGAAGCCTTCCTGCCGGCCGGCCTCACCGATCCGACCAAGCGCCGCTCGGCGATGGCCTCGACCTTCGTGGCCGGCCTCCAGCTCGCTAAGGACGGCCAGCTCGAGCTGCGCCAGACCGAGCGCTTCGGCCCGATCTATCTACGTAAACGTACCGAGCAACGATGACGGTGCTCCTCATGTCAGAATCAGAGACAGAAGAAAAAGTGACCCCCGAAAACGTCACTGATGTCGTCTCCCCCGACCATGCCCAGCATCTGCGGCTCCTGGAGGCGCTGGTCTTCGCCGGCACCCAGGCGCTCGACGAGAAGGAGCTGGCCGACCGCCTGCCCAACGACGCCGACGTGAAGCGCCTGATCGCCGATCTCACCGAGATGTATGCCGGCCGCGGCGTCAATCTCGTACAGGTCGCGGGCGGCTATGCTTTCCGCACGGCGCCCGATCTGTCGGAGAAGCTCAAGATCGAGCGGCCGGTGACGCGCAAGTTGTCGCGCGCCGCGGTCGAGACCTTGGCCATCATTGCCTATCACCAGCCGGTGACCCGCGCCGAGATCGAGCAGGTGCGCGGCGTCGGCTTGAGCAAGGGCACGCTCGATCTGTTGTTCGAGCAGAACTGGATCCGCCCGATGGGCCGCCGCCGCGCGCCGGGCAAGCCCGTGACCTGGGGCACCAGCGACTTCTTTCTGGAACATTTTGGGCTGCCCAGCCTCGACGACCTGCCGGGCCAGGAGGAGCTAAAGGCCGCAGGGCTCTTGGACCCGCGCTCGCAGCCCCCCATATTCCGCACCGAAGAGCCCGACCTGCCGCTCGAGCCGAGCGAGGACGAGGCCGACGAGCCGCTGGCCGTCGACGAAACGGGACGATAAGGGCGGCGCTAAGCCCTTAAAGGGCCTTATTCAACGGGTGGCGGGTTTTCCGACGCGGTGCCATAATCGGCCCGACGCCGACTGCAAACGCATTGGGAGCATTTCGATATGGGTAGCTTGAGCGTATGGCACTGGCTAATCGTGCTGGCCGTCGTACTGCTGCTGTTCGGCGGTCGCGGAAAAATCTCGCAGCTCATGGGCGACTTCGGCAAGGGCCTGTCGGCCTTCAAGAAGGGCGTGGGTGGCGCGCAGGAAGAAACCCCGCCGGCACAGGCCGGTCAGCCGGGCGACGCTGCCAAGCCGATCTCGGCGCAGGCCACCACGACGCCGCCGCCGTCGGGCAGCCAAGTCCACCAGGACAGCGCCGCCAAGGTCTAGTGGCACTCGTCGGTTCGCGGCAGGCATGAACGGCGATGTTCGGTATCGACAGTCCTGAGCTTCTGGTCATCGCGATCGTGGCATTGGTCGTGATCGGCCCCAAGGAACTGCCGAACATGCTGCGCGGCTGGGGCAAGTGGATGGCCCAGATGCGCGGCATGGCGTCGGAGTTCCGCGGCCATGTCGACGAGATGGTCCGCCAGTCCGAGCTCGACGAGGTGAAGAAACAGCTCGAGGCCTCGCCGGGGCTCGACCTGCAGTCGCTTGATCCGACCAAGCAGATCAAGAGCGCCATCCAGGAAGGCATGGCCGAGGGCGAGAAGGCCTTCAACGAGGCCAAGAGCACCTTCGACAATCCGCTGGCCGAACCGGAATCGGCGCCGCAGATCGCGGCCGAACCGCAGCCCGCGGTCGCAGAGGCAGAGGCGCCGTCTTCGGTCGGCGAGGCGCCGTCGTCGGTCGCCAGCGAGCCGCTGCCCGAGCCGGCACCGGTCGCCGAACCGTCGCCGGTTGCAGCCGAAGAGAAGCCGGCCAAAGCCGCGGCCGCCGGCTAACCATCTTCTCCTCCCCCGTCATACGGGGGAGGGTAGGGAGGGGGCAGGCCCGCACACGTGATCTCGAAAGATTCCGACGTCATGATCTCATTGTTTTCGCACACCACGACTGGTGCTTTCCCCCTCCCGGCCTCCCCCGTATGACGGGGGAGGTGAAGAAACGGCGGTCAATTAGCGCTTTGAATTGCCCGCCAAAGGGCGGCATAACGCGGCTCCTGAGCTGCGAAGACCTCCTTTGACCCAAGTTCACGACGGACCCGAAGACGACAAGCCGATGCCGCTGCTCGATCACCTGATCGAGCTGCGCAAACGGCTGATCTATGCCCTGCTGGGCTTCTTCCTGGTCTTCTTCATCACCTTCTACTTCGCCAAGCCGATCTTCTCGTTCCTGATCCAGCCGGCGACCTCCGACGGCTACAAGGTCGTCGTCCTCGACATTTTCGAGTTCTTCTTCGTCACCGTGAAGCTCTCGGCCATGGTGTCGCTGATCGTGGGCTTCCCGCTGATCGCGGTGCAGATCTGGCTGTTCGTGGCGCCCGGCCTCTATCGCCACGAGAAGAAGGCGTTCCTGCCGTTCCTGGTCGCCACGCCGTTCATGTTCTATGCCGGTTGCGCGGCCATGTACTACATCGTCATGCCGTACGTGATCAATTTCATGCTCACGCAGTACGTGCCGCCCGACATCGAAAAGACCCTGCGCTCCTCGGACTACCTCGAACGCGTCCTGCAGCTCGTCTTCGCGTTCGGCTTCGCCTTCGAGGTGCCGGTGTTGCTGACCTTGCTGGTCAGGGTCGGCATCGTCACCACCGACGGGCTGAAATCCAAGCGGCGCTACGCCATCGTCGTTGCCTTCGTCGTCGCGGCCGTGCTGACGCCGCCCGACGTGGTGAGCCAGCTCGCGCTCGCCATCCCGTTGATCGCCTTCTACGAGATCAGCATCCTGATCGGCCGGTGGATCGAGAAGAGGCGCGAGGCCGAGGACAAGAAGGCCGAGGAAGAAGAGAGCAAGGCCGACCAGGCCAGTAGCTGACCATGCATGACATCCGTTTCATCCGGGAGAACCCCGCTGCGTTCGACGCTGGCCTGAAGAAGCGCAACCTGGCACCGCTGTCGGCCGAGCTGCTGGAGATCGACAAGCGCCGCCGCGCCGCCATCTCCGAGAGCGAGGCGGCACAGGCCCAGCGCAAGGCACTCAGCCGCCAGATCGGCATCGCCAAGGGCAAGGGCGAGCCCGCCGACGCCCTGATGGCCGAGGTCGCTGCCCTCGAAGAAACCCTGAAGAAGGGCGAGGCCGAGGCCGCCCGGCTCGACGAGGAGCTGACGCATCGCCTGGAGGTGCTGCCCAACCTGCCGTTCGACGACGTGCCTGACGGCGCCGACGAAACCGCCAACGTCGAGATCCGCCGCGTCGGCAGCCAGCGCAACTTCTCCTTCCAGCCCAAGGACCATGTGGCGCTGGGCGAGGCGACGGGCGAGATGGACTTCGCGTCGGCCACCAAGATCTCCGGCGCGCGTTTCGTCTTTCTGAAGAAGAATCTTGCCCGCCTGGAGCGTGCCCTGGCGCAGTTCATGCTCGACCTGCACACAAGCGAGGAGGGCGGCTACACCGAGGTCAACCCGCCGCTGCTGGTGCGCGACAACGCCGCCTACGGCGTCGGCCAGCTGCCGAAGTTCGCCGAGGACATGTTCCACACCGACAACGGCTTCTGGCTGGTGCCGACCGCCGAGGTGCCGCTCACCAACCTGGTGAACGACACCATCGTCGAGGAGAAGGACCTGCCGCTGCGCTTCACCGCCTTCACGCCGTGCTTCCGTTCCGAGGCGGGTGCGGCCGGCAAGGACACGCGCGGCATGATCCGCCAGCACCAGTTCCCCAAGGTCGAGCTGGTCAGCATCACCACGCCCGAGCAGTCCGACGCCGAGCATCAGCGCATGACCGGCCGCGCCGAAGAGGTGCTGAAGAGGCTCGGCCTGCCATTCCGCACCATCGTGCTGTGCGGCGGCGACATGGGGCCGGCCTCGCGCAAGACCTTCGATATAGAAGTCTGGCTGCCCGGCCAGAACGCCTATCGCGAGATTTCCAGCTGCTCGAACTGCGGCGAGTACCAGGCGCGCCGCATGGGCGCGCGCTTCCGGCCGAAGGAGGGCAAGGGTACGCGCTTCCTCCATACGCTGAACGGCTCGGGCCTGGCGATCGGCCGCACGCTGATCGCCATCCTGGAGAACTACCAGAACGAGGACGGCTCGGTCGCCATCCCGGAGGCGCTGCGGCCCTACATGGGCGGTCTTGCAGCGCTGCCGGCGCCGACGGGGAAGCGCAAGTGACGCCCGCCGACATCGCACGCAAGCGCATCCTCGTCACCAACGACGACGGCATCAACGCACCCGGCCTGGAGGCGATGATCGACATCGCCACCCAGCTCTCCCGGGACGTCTGGGTGGTGGCGCCGGAGTACAACCAGAGCGGCGCCGGCCATTCGCTCTCCCTCACCCATCCGGTGCGCGCCCGCCAGCTCAGCGAGACCAAGTTCGCGCTCGAGGGCACGCCGACCGACTGCGTGCTGTTCGCCGTCAAGCACCTGCTCAAGGATCACAAGCCCGATATCGTGCTGTCGGGCGTCAACCGCGGCGGCAACATGTCCGACGACGTGACCTACTCGGGCACCATCGCCGGCGCCATGGAAGGCTGCCTGCTCGGCATCCCCTCGATCGCCTTCAGCCAGACCTACGCCCATCCGCATCCGGTGAAGTGGGATACCGCCACCCAGTTCGGCGCCGACGTGGCGCGGCGTGCGCTCGCCATGAGTATCCCGCGCAACGTCCTCATCAACGTC
>DATGZZ010000289.1:0-8741 GCA_035296945.1 Reyranella sp. | reverse complement strand
CCGGGTCGATGCTGGTGTCGGTATAAGCCACCATCACGTCCAGTCCATAGGCCGAGGTGACCAGCGCGATCTGCCAGTACCAGTAGTCGCTGCTGGGAATGCCGTAGGCGGCGAAGCGGTCGACCGAGAGGTTGCCGAGCGCCCCGTAGGTCTTGAACGCGATGTTCTCGTTGAAGCTCAGGAAAGGCAGCGGCACCGTCAGCAGTGCGCGCTTGTTCCACGAGTGGCCCGAGTCGCCGAACGAGTTGGGGCTGAAGCGCACGCGCGCGGCGAGCGAGGCGAAGCCGAAGTCGTAACCGACATTCAGGCTGAAGTCGCCGTAGTTGTAGCCGAGGTCGGCCGGCGGCCCGAGGAAGGTGTAGCGGATGTAGCCGAGGTCGAGGCTGAGCTTGCGGTTGAAGGCGCGCGCCTTGAAGCCGGCCGAGACGTCGACCTCGATGCCCTGGCCGGTCGACGGGAAGTCGATGTTGCTGCCCCAGCCGGTGGCGTAGAACCACATCGGGATGTCGAAGCCGAAGTCCTTGCTGCGGTAGTCGATCCCCATCTGGTAGGCCGGACTGTTCTTGGTCTGCGAGATGCCGGCGAAGGAATAGTCGGTGGCGAAGGTGAAGCTCGCATTGAAGAAGCCGCCGAAGGGGGCGGGCCAGCGCTCGTTGTCGTTGGCTAAAACGCCTTCCGCGCCGCAGACCAGACAGAGCAGGGACAGGAGCAGGCCGAACGCGCTTGGGGCGGCCGATCGAAGGCTAGGGCAGGGCATCGCGCCGGATGGTCACACATCCGGATTGCGGTGGTCCATGGGCAACGCTAAGCCTGTTTGAAAGGGAGGAAATGCCGTCATGGCCGTCGGCGACACATACCGCGCACTCCACGAGCGGTCGCTCCGCGACCCCGAGGGTTTCTGGGCCGAGCAGGCCAAGGCGATCGACTGGACCAGACGCTGGGACAAGGTGCTCGACGACACCAAGCCGCCGTTCTATCGCTGGTTCGCCGGCGCGGAGCTCAACACCTGCCACAACGCGCTGGACCGCCATGTGGAAGGCGGCCGCGCCCAGCAGACGGCGCTGATCTACGATTCGCCCGTCACCGGCACCAAGAAGAGTTTCAGTTACCGCGAGCTGCGTGACCAGGTGGCGAAGCTTTCAGGCGCCATCGCAGCGCTTGGCGTCGGCAAGGGCGACCGCGTCATCATCTACATGCCGATGATCCCCGAAGCGGTGATGGCAATGCTGGCCTGCGCGCGCCTGGGCGCGGTGCATTCCGTGGTGTTCGGCGGCTTTGCCGCCAACGAGCTCGCCACCCGAATCGACGACTGTTCGCCCAAGCTGGTGCTGACGGCATCGTGCGGTATCGAGCCAGGCCGGGTGGTGCTGTACAAGCCCTTGCTCGACCAGGCGATCGAGCTCGCCGGACACAAGATCCCGCGCTGCCTGGTGCTGCAGCGGCCGCAGGCCGAGGCCTCGATGGTGAAAGGTCGCGATCTCGACTGGAACGAGGCGGTTGCGGCGGCCGAGCCGCATGCTTGCGTGCCGGTGAAGGCGACCGATCCGCTCTACATTCTCTATACGTCGGGCACGACGGGCCAGCCCAAGGGCGTGGTGCGCGACAATGGCGGCTATGCCGTGGCGCTCGCCTGGTCGATGCAATACCTCTACGGCGTCAATCCCGGCGAGATCTGGTGGTGCGCCTCGGACGTGGGCTGGGTGGTGGGCCACAGCTACATCGTCTACGGGCCGCTGATCCACGGTGCGACGACGATCCTCTACGAAGGCAAGCCGGTCGGCACGCCCGATGCCGGCGCCTTCTGGCGCGTCATCTCCGAGCACAAGGCGGTGGCATTGTTCACCGCGCCGACGGCGTTCCGTGCCATCAAGAAGGAAGACCCCGTCGGCAAGCTTTTGAAGCAGTACGACCTCTCGACGTTCCGCACGCTGTTCCTGGCGGGCGAGCGCGGCGATCCGCCGACCATCGAATGGGCGCAGAAGCTTTTGGGCGTGCCGATCGTCGATCACTGGTGGCAGACCGAGACCGGCTGGGCGATCTGCGGCAACTTCGTCGGGCTCGAGCCGATGCCGGTCAAGCTCGGCTCGTGCTCGGTGCCGGCGCCGGGCTGGGACCTGAACGTGCTGGACGAGCAGGGCAAGCCGATCGCCAAGCAGGGCGAGGTCGGCGCGCTCGCGGCCAGGCTGCCGTTGCCGCCGGGCACTTTCCCGACCTTGTGGAATGCCGATGAGCGTTTCCGGCAGGCCTATCTCGTGGATTATCCCGGCTACTACAAGACGGGCGACGCAGGCTTCATCGACCAGGACGGCTATGTCTCGGTGATGACGCGCGTCGACGACGTGATCAACGTCGCGGGCCACCGCCTGTCGACCGGCCAGATCGAGGAAGTTTTGGGCAGCCACGACGACGTCGCCGAATGCGCCGTGATCGGCGTCGCCGACGAGCTGAAGGGCCAGGTGCCGTTCGGCTTCCTGGTGCTGAAGGCGGGTGTCGACCGGCCCAAGGAGGAGACCGTGCGCGAGGTCGTGCAGCTCGTGCGCGACCGCATCGGTCCCGTCGCCTTCTTCAAGACCGCCATCGTCGTGCCGCGCCTGCCCAAGACGCGCTCGGGCAAGATCCTGCGCGGCACCATGCAGAAGATCGCCGACGGCCAGCCCTGGAAGATGCCCGCCACCATCGAGGACCCGGCCGCCCTCGACGAGATCACCGGCGGGCTGAAGACGGCGGGGTATGCTGGGAAGAGTTAGTTGCTGCTTCGAGCAAGACTGTCATCCCGAGCGTAGCGAGGGACCTTTAAGGCCACAGGAAAGGTCCCTCGCTATGCTCGGGATGACAGGGATAGTTTAGCGACGACAGTCGACTTGTTTCTGGAGGACGTATGGCTCTCGATGTGAACCGCTCCGATCTGGTCGTGGGCGTGGTCGGAACCGGCGCCATGGGGCGCGGCATCGCGCAGGTGACGGCGCAGGGTGGCATGAAGGCCGTCATGTTCGACGCCGCGGCTGGTGGTGCCGCCAAGGCGAAGGCCGCGATCCTCGAGACGCTGACGGGCCTCGTCGCCAAGGGGCGGCTGACGGACACCGATCTCGCCAAGACCGACGCCAATCTCGCGGTCGCCGACAAGCTCGACGACCTAAAAGCCTGCCACGTCATCGTCGAGGCCGTGTTCGAGAACCTCGAGGTCAAGCAGAAGCTGTTCGGCGAGCTCGAAGCCGTGGTGCCGCCCGAGACCATCCTTGCCTCCAACACCTCGTCGATCCGCATCGCCTCGATCGCGCGCTCGCTGAAGCACCGCGCGCGCGTCTGCGGCATGCACTATTTCAATCCCGTGCCCTTGATGAAGCTGGTCGAGGTGATCCGCGCCGCCGACACCGCACCCTGGGTGACCGACGCCATGGTGGCGCTGGGCAAGCGCCAGACGCGCGTGCCCGTGGTGGTGGGCGACACGCCGGGCTTCCTGGTCAATCTCGGCGGCACGGCGATCGGCACCGAAGGCCTGCGCATCCTGCAGGAGGGCCGGGCAAGCCCCGCGCAGGTCGACGCCGTGATGCGCGACTCTTGCGGCTTCCGCATGGGGCCGTTCGAGCTGATGGACCTCACCGGCATCGACGTGAACTTCCCGGCGCGCAAGATCATCTACGAAGGCTTCTTCCACGACCGGCGCATGACGCCCAGCCCCTATCACGAGAGCCTCTATGCGGCGGGCCGGCTCGGCCGCAAGACCGGCGGCGGCTGGTACGCCTACGACGCCAAGGGCGCCAAGGTCGATCCCGGCGCCGATCACCTGCCGTCGGTCGTGCCGGCAACGCGCGTCGTGGTGATGGACAGCCACAACGAGAAGCTGGTCGGCCTGGTCATGGCGGCGGGTGCACAGGCGCTGGGCGCCGACGACGGCAGAAGCCCCATCCTGGTGGCGCCGATCGGCAAGGACTGCACCACCACCGTGGTCGAGCGCGGCCTCGATCCCCGGCGCACCGTGGCGATCGACCTCACCGGCGACATCGCCAAGCGTCTCACCATCATGACCGCGCCCGGCGCCGACGACCTGGTGCGCGACGCCGCGGCCGCCATCCTGGCGCGCACCGGCGCCAAGGTGACCTTGATCAAGGACTCGCCCGGCTTCATCGCCCAGCGCATGTGCGCCATGATCGCCAACCTCGGCTGCGAGATGGCGATGATCGGCATCGCCTCGGCCGCCGACGTCGACACCGCCATGACGCTTGGCCTCAACTACCCGCGCGGGCCGCTGGCGCTGGCCGATTGGCTGGGCGTCAAGGACTGCCACGAGATCCTGGTGCAGCTGCAGGCCATCACAGGCGACGATCGCTATCGGCCGAGCCAGTGGCTCCGGCGCCGGGCGCAGCTCGGCCTGAGCGCGACGACGCTGGAGTGACGGAGGCGGGCCGAAGGTAGGCGAACGCGTGGGTGACCACGCTTACGGACGGCCGATCTCGATCATCGCGCGGCGCATCGGCTCGCCGGAGACCTGGACCCAGCCGGGATGCATCGGATCGCCCAGATCGAGAATCATGAGGATGGCGCCTGCGACCGCGAGCGAGCAAAGGAAAAAGCTGGCGATCACCGTGAGATTGGCCGGCGCGAAAATGCCGAAGCTGACGAAGATGAGGAAGAGCCAGAAGATCAGCAGGAGGAGGAATTGCGGGGGCACCGTGGTGCCGGGATTTTCCCACAGCAGCCATCGCTCGGCGTAGATGCTGGACGTGATGGCGAGCGCCTGCTCGACCAGCGCCGTGTGCCGGCGGTCGGCGGGCGCCAGCGACAGGACGGCATCGAGAACCCTGTCGAGTCGATCGGACGTCTCTCGATCGGTTGGTGCCGGCCCGTTCGACACCGGAAACAGTTCGTCGTTCTTGCTGGTCGTATAGACGCGCAGGTTCGCACGCGCCTCGTTCGCTTCCGGCCCGTATGTCCGCAGCAGGTGATCCAGGTGAATGAGGTCGGAACTGAGCTTCTTCACGATCCCCGCATTGGCCGCGAACGAGTTGTTCGCCGACGACAGCATCAGGGCGAGCACCAGCGAGGTCAGCGATACCACGACAGCGGCCAGCAGCTTCACCGCGCTTGCCGACGCGGCGCTCAAATGATGGCCAGGCAGGATCCGAGCAGCGAAGACGCCGATCATGCCTCCGCCGAACATCGCAACAAGGGCCATCACGGAGATGAGCAGGCTGGAGCTGTCGACCATCCGGCATCGTAGCGCAACCGAGATGACGCGTCGCCGCGACCTACGCGCACTGGCCGCGGCGACGCCTCACGGCCGGTCAGCCCCAGCGATCGGCAATGCGCAGGGGCTTTGCGCGCCGCGGCCGGGCCTGGCGCGTGGCGGGGTGGCCGGGACGCAGATGGCCGAAGGCGTGGAAGGCCAGCCACACCGCGATCGCCAGCACGAGCAGATGCGCGACGAACGACGGCGAGCCGATGCTCGTGGCCGGCAGGGCGCGCAGAAAGCCGATCTTGGCGAAGGCCTGCATGACGGCGATGAAGGCGTTGAGGTAGAGCAAGGTCGCGGCACCGGCGACGTAGATCCCGCCCCACGGGCCCGCCAGCCGATGGCGGCAGAGCGCCAGCAGCACCGGCACGAAGACCAGCAGCGAGGCGATGCCGATGCCATGGCCCAGGCGCAGCCGCGGGAAGGCGACAAGGTAGAGCAGGCCCGTGACGCTGGCCGCCAGCGTCGTCGCGAGGAACAGCACCGTGAGGCCCCATGCCTTGGGCGACGCGGACGGACGCAGCAGGACGAGCACGCCCGAGGCGATGCCGACCAGGCTGAGCACCACATGCACGACCGTGAAAGTCGACAGAGACATCCCGAAGATCACGACACACTCCCACAATGAAGCATCCACCCGCGTGCTTCTTAGCCGGGAGGGGGATGATCGGGAGTCCGGATTGATTGATTGCGCTGCCGGTTTCGACGGTGGATCGCCACAATCGCGGCACAATCCAGCATTGCGACGGCGGCCGCTCCCGTCCAATTTGGCAAATGTGCTCTATAGTCGGGCGGCGCAATGAAAAGGGAGGTTGGCAAATGAACGGATCGAGGATGCAGCGGCCGTCGCGGTTCGGCCTGGCCCTGGGCGCCGTGCTCGCGGCCCTGTCGTTTCCGGCGGCGGCGCAGGAAGTCGTGCTCAAGGGCGTCGCGGCCTTCCAGGAAGGCTCGATCTACGCCCAGAAGTTCGAGCAGTACATCAAGGCGGTGAACGAGAAGGGCAAGGGCTCGATCCGCATCCAGTATCTCGGCGGCGCGCCGAAGGTCATGCCGCTGTTCGACGTCGGCAAGAACCTGAAGGACGGCGTCATCGACATCGTGACGACGTCGAGCGCCTACTACGGCAACGTGCTGCCCGAAGCCGAGGCCATGAAGCTGATCGAGGTGTCGATGGCCGAGCTGCGCAGCAACGGCGGGCTCGCCTTCCTCAACAAGCTGCACGTCGACAAGGCCAACACCCAGTTCCTGGCCCGCCTCTACAACTACGAGCGGGCGCACATCTTCCTCAACAAGGAGATCACCAAGCCCGACTTCGCAGGCCTGAAGATCCGCGTCACCCCGATGTACCGGCCGATGGTCGAGAAGCTCGGCGGCACCGGCATCAACTCAACCCCGCCCGAGGTCTACACCATGCTCGAGCGCAACACGGTCGATGGCTACGGCTGGGCAACGCGCGGCATCTTCGACTACTCGTGGCAGAAGGTGACGAAGTTCCGCGTCGATCCGGGGTTCTATCACCCCGACATCACGCTGCTGGCCAACCACGACACCTGGACCAAGAAGCTGAACGACGCACAGCGCAAGCTGTTGCTCGATCTGGCGCTCGAGATCGAGGCCAGCACCGCCGACGTCGGGCTGATCGAGGCCGAGCGCAAGAAGCAGGAGGAAGCCGGCATCAAGGCGATCCGCTTCTCGCCCGCCGACGAGCAGCGCTACACCAAGGAGGCGCGCGAGGCCGGCTGGGCGGTGGTCAACAAGATCAGCCCGGAGAACGCGCCGAAGCTTCGCAGCTATTTCACGAAGGAGTAGGCGGCCAGGGTCCCGGTCCATGGCGCTCGCCCTGGCTTTCTTCGAGAAGCTGCTGAGCTTCTTCTGCACGCTGTTCGGCCTGGTGCTCGGACTGATCATCGTGCTGATCTGCGTCGACGTGGCCCTGCGCGATCTCGCGCTGGGCTCGCTGCCGTGGCTGATCGAGCTCTCCGAGTACCTCATGTACGCCGGCACGTTCCTGGCGGCGCCTTGGGTCCTGCGCCAGGGCAATCACGTCCGCGTCGACATGCTGTTCGTCGCCCTGCCGAAGCGGCTCGCGGTCCGCCTGGAGCAGCTGGTCGATCTGGTCGGCCTCAGCATCAGCCTGGTCCTGCTCTACTACGGCAGTGCCGTCGTCTCCGATGCCTGGCGCACCAACATGGTGGCCTACAAGACCTGGTACGTGCCGGAATGGCTGCTGTTCCTCGCCATTCCGACCAGCGCGTTGCTGCTGGCCATCGAGTTCGTGCTGCGCTTCCTGCGCGTGCAGGGCGTGGTGCGCGACACCTACGACATCACCGATCGGGCGTCGCTCTGATGGCCTGGCCTGCCGCCCTCGGGCTCATGCTGGGCCTCGTCGTCCTGGCGATGCTGCTCGGCCTGCCCGTCGCCTTCGCCTTCTTCCTCACCAACATCGTCGGCGCCGTGATCTTCCTGGGCGGCGAGAACGGCATCATGTCGTTCGTGCGCGGCTCGATGGCGTCGATCGCCAACTTCAACCTGGCGCCGGTGCCGCTGTTCCTGGTGATGGGCGACATCCTGCTGCGCAGCGGCATGGCGTTGCGCGCCATCGACGCCATCGATCGCCTGATCCTGGCCGTGCCCGGCCGGCTGTCCGTCGTGGCGGTGAGCGGCGGCACGATCTTCTCGGCGCTGTCGGGCTCGACCATCGCCACCACCGCCATGCTGGGCCAGTCGCTGCTGCCCGAGATGCTGCGGCGCGGCTATCACCCGTCAATGGCGATGGGACCGATCATGGCGATCGGCGGCGTCGACATGCTGATCCCGCCGTCGGCGCTGACCGTCCTGCTGGCGACGCTGGCCAGCAGCGTCAGCCGCGACAAGGTGTCGGTGTCGGACCTGCTGATCGCCGGCATCCTGCCTGGCCTGATCATGAGCGTCTTCTTCCTGGTCTGGATCGTCGTGCGCTGCTGGATGCGGCCCGATCTCGCGCCGCGGGACGAGGCGGCGCGGGCGCCCATGACGTTGGGCGAGCGGTGGCGGCCGTTCTTCGTCGACGTGGTGCCGCTGTCGCTGATCTTCATCGTCGTCATGGGCAGCATGTTCATGGGCTGGGCCTCGCCGACCGACTCTGCGGCGCTGGGTTGCCTCGCCACGGTCGTGCTGGCGGTCTGCTACCGGGCGTTCACCTGGAAAGTCCTGTTCGACAGCCTCAAGAGCACGGCGGTCGTCACGACCATGATCTTCTTCATCATCGCGGCCTCCACGACCTTCGCGCAGATCCTGGCGTTCTCGGGCGCCACCGACGGGGCGTTGGCCGAGATCGCCAAGTACGAGATGACGCCCCTGATCGCGGTCTTCGTCATGATCGCCATCCTGGTCGCGCTCGGCTGCTTCATGGACCAGATCAGCATGATGCTGCTGACCTTCCCGTTCTTCATGCCGCTCGCCAACGCGCTCAACATGGACCTGGTCTGGCTGGGTGTGATCCTGCTGATCTCGCTGCAGATCGGCCTGCTGA
>DATGZZ010000288.1:0-2945 GCA_035296945.1 Reyranella sp. | reverse complement strand
GGGAAGGAAATGAGTCAATGATAGCGCGTTGGACGGGGCGCATCGTTGCGATCGCCGTCGTCGTCGCGATCGTGGCCGCTGCGGGTTTCTGGTGGAGCCGGCCCAAGCCCGCGCCGGCGGCAACCGCGCCGCCGCCGCCCCAGGTCGGCGTGGTCGAGGTGAAGGCCGCCGACGTGGCGCTCCCGCTCGATTTTTCCGGCCGCGTCGCGGGCTTCCGCGTCGTCGAGATCCGCGCCCAGGTGAGCGGCGTGCTGCTCAAGCGCGAGTACCAGGAAGGCGCCGTCGTCGATGTCGGCCAGGTCCTGTTCCGCATCGATCCGCGCACCTATGAGGCGGCGCTGGCCCGCGCCAACGCCCAGGCGGCCCAGGCCAGGGCGACGGCGATCCAGGCCGAGGAGAATTTCAAACGCCAGGAGGGCCTGGCGGCGCAGAGGGTCGCCACGCAAAAGGCCTATGAGGACGCCGTCGCCGTCCGCGACCAGGCGCGCGCGGCCGTGCTGTCGACCGAAGCCGACGTGCTGACGGCCAAGCTCAACATCGAATTCACCACCATCAAGGCGCCGGCGAAGGGGCCGACCAGCCTGGTGTCGCCGGCCGAGGGCACGCTGATCCAGGCGCAGCAGACCCTGCTCACCACCATCACCCAGCTCGACCCGGCCTACGTCAACTTCACCTTCACCGACTCCGAGCTGCGCCAGTTGCAGGAAATCGACAAGTCGCCGGAGGAGCTGTTCGATTCCAAGAACGTCAAGGTCGAGCTGCAGTTCGGCGACGGCGCGGTGTACCCGCAGACCGGCACGGTCGACACGCGCTCGCGCACCGTCGATCCGCGCACCGGCACCATCCTGACGCGCGCCATCTTCCCCAACCGTGAGGGCGCCCTGCTGCCCGGTCAGTTCGTGCGCGTGAAGATGACGGGCATCGTCATGCCCAACGCCATCGTGATCCCAAAGATCGCCATCTCCCAGGGCCCGCTCGGTCCGTTCGTCTATGTCATCGAGAAGGACAACGTGGCGCGGGCGCGGCAGATCCGCATCTACCGCGAGCTGCCCGACGGCTACATCGTCCGCAAGGGCCTGGCGGCGGGCGACCGCATCGTGGTCGACGGCGTGATCCGCGTCCGCCCGGGCAACGTCGTCAACCCGGTGCCGTTCAAGCCTTCCGCCGAGGGGCCGCCCGCCGAGGCCGGAAAGCCCTCGGCTGACGCCAAGCCATGATCTCGAAGTTCTTCATCGACCGGCCGGTCTTCGCGTCCGTCCTGTCGATCGTGATCGTGCTCGCGGGCCTGGTGGCGATGCGCGTGCTGCCGATCTCGCAGTATCCCCAGATCGTGCCGCCCGAGGTCGTAGTCTCGGCGACCTATCCCGGCGCCACCGCCGAGACGGTTGCCGCCACGGTGGCCGCCCCGCTCGAGCAGCAGATCAACGGCGTCGAGCGCATGATCTACATGCAGTCGACCTCGACCGGCTCGGGCACGATGAGCCTCACCGTCACCTTCGAGATCGGGACCAATCCCGACCAGAACGCCATCAACGTCAACAACCGCGTGCAGCGCGCCCTGCCGCTGCTGCCGGGCGAGGTCAGCCGCCAGGGCCTGGTGGTGCAGAAGCGCTCGACCTCGATCCTGCAGGTCATCACCATGTCGTCGCCGGACAACCGCTACGACACGATCTACATCAGCAACTACGCCCTGGTGAATGTGCTGGACGAGCTGCGCCGGCTGCCGGGCGTCGGCGATGCCGCGCTGTTCGGCGCCTCGGACTATTCGATGCGCATCTGGCTCAGGCCCGACAAGCTTGCCCAGTACAACCTCACGCCCGCCGACGTCGCCGTCGTGGTGCGCGAGCAGAACCAGCAGTTCGCCGCCGGCCGCTTCGGCGAGGAGCCGATGACCCGGCCGCAGGTCTTCACCTATTCGGTGACGACGCCGCCGCGCCTGGTCGACCGCACCCAGTTCGAGGAAATCATCATCCGCTCCGAGGAGAACGGCGGGGCGCTCAGGCTGAAGGACGTGGCGCGCGTCGAGCTGGGGGCGCTGACCTACGGTTTCTCCGGCACCTTCAACGGCTCGCCGGCGGTTCCGGTCGCGGTCTACCTGCAGCCCGGCGCCAACGCCATCCAGGTGGCGGCGACGGTGAAGGAGGCCATGGAGCGCATCTCCAAGCGCTTCCCGGTCGGCCTGCGCTACGACATCCCGTTCGACACGACGCGCTTCGTCGAGGTCTCGATCGAGGAGGTCGCCATCACCTTCGCCGAGGCGATCGCGCTCGTGGTGCTGGTGGTGTTCCTGTTCCTGCAGAGCGTGCGGGCGATGATCATCCCGGTCATCGCCATCCCGGTGTCGATCATCGGCACCTTCGCCGGCATGTACGTGCTGGGCTTCTCCATCAACCTGCTCACTCTGTTCGGCCTGGTGCTGGCGATCGGCATCGTCGTCGACGACGCCATCGTCGTCCTGGAGAACGTCGAGCGCATCATGTCGACGGAAGGCAAGGGGCCGCGCGAGGCCGCCATCCAGGCCATGCAGGAGGTGACGGGCCCGGTCGTGGCCATCGTCCTGGTGCTGTGCGCGGTGTTCATCCCGGTGTCGTTCCTGGGCGGCCTGGCGGGCGAGCTCTACCGGCAGTTCGCGGTCACCATCGCCGTCTCCGTGGTGATCTCGGGCATCGTGGCGCTGACATTGACGCCGGCGCTGGCAGCCCTTCTGCTGAAGCCCGCGCACGGACCGCCATGGCGGCCGTTCGCCTGGTTCAACCGCTTCTTCGCCTGGCTGACGGCGCGCTACACCGCCGGCGTGGGCTTCCTGCTGCGCCGGACGGTGCTGGGCTGCCTTGGCTTCGTCCTTGTGCTGGGCGCGGTGTTCGCGCTGTTCCAGCGCATCCCGGGCAGCCTGGTGCCGGCCGAGGACCAGGGCTACGTGTTCATGGTGACGGTGCTGCCGCCTG
>DATGZZ010000287.1:0-2383 GCA_035296945.1 Reyranella sp. | reverse complement strand
GGCCTCAGGCAACGAGGTGCGCTCGGTCATCCAGGCGACGCGCCGCCACGGCACCTATCCGATGGGCAAGATCGACAGCACCGACATGTGGGTGGTGGGCGAGAAGGTGCGCGCCAACACCGAGCGCAATTACGCGCCGCTCAACCCGGAGACCGCCGGCGTCTACATGGCCTGCATGATGGCCCAGGTCGACCTGCTGAAGGACCACGGCCACCCCTACTCGGAGATCGCCAACGAATCGATCATCGAGGCGGTCGACTCGCTCAACCCCTACATGGACTACAAGGGCGTGTCCTACATGGTCGACAACTGCTCGACCACGGCGCGGCTCGGCGCCCGCAAGTGGGCGGCGCGCTTCGACTACATCCTGAAGCAGCAGGCCTTCCCGGCGATCGACGAGGGCGCCGGCAAGGGCCAGACGCCGTTCGACAAGTTCCTGTCGAACAACATCCACGAGGTCCTGAAGGTCTGCTCCGAGCTGCGTCCCTCGGTCGACATCGCCGTGGTGCCGACGCGGCGCGGCTAGAGCATGATGGGTCCAGCTGGAATCAGCTGGACCCATCATGCCTCTTGCAACACCCATCCCCGGTGCGCGCGAATGCGATGAGATGGAACCGCGCGCGGTTCCATCTCATCGCATTCCGCTCTAGTCTTTGGATCGCGGCAGTGAGTAAGTCAGCGTGGCGTGGGCCACGGGCTCGTCACTGCCGTCGCTCCTGATCGTGAAGTCGCCGACCGCCAGCGCGCGGCCGAGCTTCATCAGCCTGCCCTCGCCTATAAGGTCGGCCGGCTCGGGCTTGCGCATGAAGTTGATGTTGAGGTTGGTCGTCACCGCGGCGGCAACCGGCCCCAGCCGCCCCATGATCAGCAGGTAGAACGAAAGGTCGGCCAGCCAGACCAGCGTCGGCCCGGAAATCGTGCCGCCGGGCCGCAGATGCTGCTCTTTGGTCGGCAGGCGCACACGGATGGTGGTGTCGTCGAGATGCTCGATCCGCAGCTCGAGATGGGCGGCCTGCGGGAAGTGCTCATTTAGGAACCCGTGCAGCTCGTCGGGCGTCATCGCCGGCATGACGCCCCTCCTCCGTTGCCGTAGAATGTCCCCATGAGCACCGCCTCCAACGAACCGGTCCTGCTGCGCCGCGACGAGGGCCGCGTCGCCGTCCTGACCCTGAACCGCCCGCACGCCATGAACGCCCTGTCAGGCGAGCTTATAGACGCGCTGCAGGCGGAATTCGACAGGCTGGCCAAGGACAAGGAGATCCGCTGCATCGTCGTCGAGGCGACCGGCCGCGCCTTCTCGACCGGCCACGACCTCAAGGAAGTGACCTCGACGCGCGACTACGCCTTCCACCACGACCTTCTGACGCGCTGCTCGGCCATGATGATGTCGATCAGGCGGCTGCCGCAGCCGGTCATCGCCAAGGTCCATGCCCTCGCCACGGCGGCGGGCTGCCAGCTGGTGGCAGCGTGCGACCTCGCCGTCGCCGCCACGGACGCCACCTTCGCGACCTCGGGCATCAACAACGGCCTGTTCTGCGGCACGCCCTCGGTGGCGGTCGGCCGCAACGTCGGACCGAAGCGCGCGCTCGACATGCTGTTCACTGGCCAGCCGATCGATGCCGCGACCGCGCTGCGCGACGGCCTGGTGAGCCGCCTCGCGCCGCCCGACAAGCTCGACGCCGAGACCATGGCGTTCGCCCAGCACATCGCCAACCAGCCGCCGCAGCAGATCGCCGCGGGCAAGGCGATGTTCCACGCGCACATGGCGATGGATCTCGAGCAAGCCTACGCCTACGCCACCGACTTCATGGCCGGCGCCATCCAGCGCGAGGACGCGCAGGCCGGCATCGATGCGTTCGCCGGCAAGAAGCCCAAGCCGGAGTGGAAGGGACGCTAGATGGACAACGTCAATATCAAGATCAGCGTCCCGGCCGAACTCGAGGAACGGTTGGACTCCCTGGCTCGAACGACAAAGCGTAGCCGCAGCGACCTGACTGCTGACGCGCTACGACGCCTCATGGATCAGGACGAAAGCGAAATAGACCACATTCGAAAAGCTCTCGAGGAGGCGAGAAGTCCGAACGCGCGCGTCGTGCCGCACAAACAGGCAATGGCATGGATTCGCTCGCGCGGAACGACGACGGCGCTACCCAAGCCTAGAGGGCGCCGGCGCACACCGAGCTAAAGGTGCGAGAGCTTGTCTGGTCCACTCGGGCTCTAACGGAGCTTGATGAGATTATCGCCTACATTCGCAATCAGGACCGCTACGCGCACGACGCCGGTGGCCTCGCTCTTTCAGCAGACGACCGCGCTAAGCCTCACTGCCGCCAGTCGATGCCCTTGCCCTCGATCTGGCGCAGCGCTGCCTTCCAGTAGGTCATGC
>DATGZZ010000286.1:0-3718 GCA_035296945.1 Reyranella sp. | reverse complement strand
CGGACAGGCATCCCCTTCGAAGCCCTTGAGCTTCGCCTCGAGGGCGAAACCAAGAGCGGAGGAGGATGCCTCTCCGACCGCGACGCTGACGACGGCCGCCGTGGCGCTTGGCGCCAAAGCGACGGTTGAACCGTCGTGCAGCTCGGTGGGCTGGGGACCGGCATGGACCGCCTGCTCGGCGATCGCGGTGTTGCCGGCCATCCGGCCGTTCAGGACATAGAGGTTGCTGCGTACGTAGCCGACGCTGGCGATGCGCTTGACTTCAACGGCGGCCGCCTCGGCCGCATCGGTGCCCGGCGAGGGCAGGCCTTCGATCTGGCCGCGGCCCACGCTGTCGGGGCGCAGGTCGGCCTGCTCGACATGGGCGAGGTCGCTGCGGCCCAGGTAGGAGATGGCAAGCTCGCGGAAGATATAGTCGAGCACCGACGTCGACATCTTGATGGCGTCGTTGCCCTCGACCATCCCCGACGGCTCGAAGCGCGTGAATGTGTAGGCCTCGACGAACTCTTCCAGCGGCACGCCGTACTGCAGGCCGATCGAGATCGCGATGGCGAAGTTGTTCATCACGCTGCGGAAGGCCGCACCTTCCTTGTGCATGTCGATGAAGATCTCGCCGACCCGGCCGTCCTCGTACTCGCCGGTGCGCAGGTAGACCTTGTGGCCGCCGACGATCGCCTTCTGGGTATAGCCCTTGCGGCGCTGCGGCAGGCGTTCGCGGCCGGCCCGCACCTCGCGCTCGACGATCCGTTCGACGATGCGCTCGGCAATGATGGGGGCGCGCTGAGCCGGCGTCATCTCGGCGAGATCGTCGTTGGCGGCAAGGTCATCACCCAATGCCATGGCCGACAGCGGTTGCGAGAGTTTCGAACCGTCGCGATAGAGAGCGTTGGCTTTCAGGCCGAGCTTCCACGACATCTCATAAGCCTTGCGGCAATCCTCGACCGTAGCTGCGTTTGGCATGTTGATGGTCTTGGAGATTGCGCCCGATACGAACGGCTGGGCTGCAGCCATCATGCGTATGTGACTCTCTGCAGACAAGTAGCGAGTGCCATCTCGTCCACAGGGATTCGCACAATCGAACACGGAAAGATGCTCTCGCTCGAGATCGCGCGCGCCTTCGATGCTCATCGTCCCGCACGCATGAAGGTTCGCCGCGGCGACATCGCTGTTGGAGAACCCGATGCGCGACAGCACGTCGAGCTTGGGATCGGCGAGTGCTTCGTCGTCGAGACCGAGCACGTTGCGGCAGAAGGCTTCGCCCAAGGTGTAGCGCGAGAAGGCGAAGCGGATATCGAAGGAGGTCGCGATCGACTTTTCCACACGCTCGATGGCGCCGGCGTCGAAGCCGCGTGCCGCCAACGTCTCGTGATTGATCGCGGGCGCGCCGGCGAGCGAGCCATGGCCGACGGCGTGGGCGATGATGCGCTCGATGGCCGCCTGGTCGTAGCCCAGCGTCTCGAGCGCCAGCGGGACGGTGCGGTTGATGATCTTGAAGTACCCGCCGCCGGCCAGCTTCTTGAACTTCACCAAGGCGAAGTCGGGCTCGATGCCGGTGGTGTCGCAATCCATCACCAGGCCGATGGTGCCGGTAGGGGCGATGACCGAGACCTGGGCGTTGCGGAAGCCATGCTGCTCGCCCAGCGCTAAAGCCTTGTCCCAGGCCCTTTTTGCCGCCTCGACGAGGGGGGCGTCGGGGCAGTTGGCGGAGTCGAGCGGCTGCGGACGGATCGCCAGGTTTTCGTAACCGGCGGTCTCGCTGTGGGCGGCGCGGCGATGGTTGCGGATGACCCGCAGCATGGCGTCGCGATTGTCGGCATAGCCCGGGAAGGTGCCCATCCATCCTGCCATCTCGGCCGACGTGGCGTAAGCCGTTCCGGTCATGAGGGCCGTCGCGGCGCCGGCGATCGCCCGGCCGCCCGCGCTGTCGTAGCCGAGGCCGGTCGACATCAGCAGGGCGCCGAGGTTGGCGTAGCCCAGGCCCAGGGTGCGATAGCGGTAGGAGAGCTCGGCGATCGTGCGCGACGGGTACTGCGCCATCATCACCGAGATTTCGAGCACAACTGTCCACAGGCGGGTGGCGTGCTCGAACGCCGCGACATCGATCGTGCCGTCGGCCTGGCGGAACCGCATCAGGTTCAGCGACGCCAGATTGCACGCCGTGTCGTCGAGGAACATGTACTCCGAGCACGGGTTCGAGGCGTTGATGCGCCCCGACTGCGGGCAGGTGTGCCAGTCGTTGATGGTCGTGTCGTACTGCACGCCGGGATCGGCCGAGTGCCAGGCGGCCTCGGCGACGCTGTCCCACAGCGCGCGCGCGTTCACGGTCTTGGCGGTCTTGCCCGTCGTGCGCTCGGTCAGCGCCCATTCCCGGTCCTGCTCGACGGCGCGCAGGAAGGCGTCGCTGACGCGGACGGAGTTGTTGGCGTTCTGGCCCGAGACGCTGAGGTAGGCCTCCGATTCCCAATCGGTGTCGAAGGCCGGGAACTCGATATGCCGATACCCCTGGCGGGCGAACTGGATGACCCGCTGGATGTAGTTCTCGGGCAGCGCGGCTTGCCGGGCGGTGATGACGGCACGCCGCAGCGCCGGATTTTTGCGCGGGTCGAACGCGGCCTCGCCGTCGCCGTCGAGGCAGGCCTGCATCACCGTGTTGAGGTGCCGGTTGGCGAGCTGCGAGCCGGCAACCAGCGCGGCCACCTTCTGCTCCTCGAGCATCTTCCAGGCGATGAACTGTTCGATGTCGGGATGGTCGATGTCGACCGACACCATCTTGGCCGCGCGGCGCGTCGTGCCGCCCGACTTGATGGCGCCCGCCGCCCGATCGCCGATCTTGAGGAAGGACATCAGACCGGACGACTTGCCGCCGCCCGACAGCCGCTCGCCCTCGCCGCGCAGGCGGGAGAAGTTGGAGCCGGTGCCCGAGCCGTACTTGAACAGGCGCGCCTCGCGCACCCAAAGGTCCATGATGCCGCCTTCGCCAACCAGGTCGTCGTCGACGCTCTGGATGAAGCAGGCGTGCGGCTGCGGACGCTCGTAGGCGGAAGAGGAGGGATGGGCCTCGCCGTTGCGATGGTCGACGTACCAATGGCCCTGGCCCGGACCGTCGATGCCGTAGGCCCAGTGCAGGCCGGTGTTGAACCATTGCGGCGAGTTGGGCGCGCAGATTTGCGCCGCCAGCATGAAGCAATGCTCGTCGAAGAAGGCGCGGGCATCGTCTTCGCTGTCGAAGTAGCCGCCCTTCCAGCCCCAGTAGGTCCAGGCGCCGGCCATGCGCTCGAACACTTGGCGTGCGCTTTTCTCGCTGCCGAAGCGCTCGGCCTGCGGCAGCTCGGCGAGGGCTGCTTCATCGGGTGCGGAGCGCCACAGCCATTGCGGCACGTCGGGCTCGGTCACCTTGGCGAGGCGGGCGGGCACCCCGGCGCGGCGAAAATACTTCTGCGCCAGCACGTCGGCGGCGACCGGCGACCACTCGGCCGGCACGTCGACGCCCTTCATGCTGAAGACGACCGAACCGTCGGGATTGCGGATTTCGGAGTCGGCAGCACGAAACGCCATTCCCGCGAATGGCGATTTTCCTGCTTGCGTATACCGACGCTCAAAGCGCATCGACGATCCCCCGTGTCCAGTTTTCTCGTTCGTTCGATGACCCTGTCGGGGTGTGCTCTGTCTCTGACGAGCACGCACATATGGACACAGAGAGATACTAAATTACAAAATC
>DATGZZ010000285.1:0-8628 GCA_035296945.1 Reyranella sp. | reverse complement strand
GCCGCCTCGTCGACCGCCCAGCCGCGGCTGATGTTCAGCACATGGCCGCGCGGGCCCAGAGCCTTCAGCACCTCGGCGTTGATGATGTGCCGGTTGGAGGCGTCGGAGCGCAGGCAGACGATCAGATAATCGCACCAGGTGGCGAGGGCCATGACGTTAGGAAAATAGGCGTAGTCGACGTCGCTGCGCTTGCTGCGGTTGCAGTAGCCGATCTCGACGTCGAAGCCTTTTATCCGCTTGACGAACTCCAGGCCGATGGCGCCGAGGCCGAGGATGCCGACCTTGCCGCCGGTGAGGCCGGCGATGGCGCCGAAGCGGTTGGGGATGCGCTTGGTCCAGTCGCCGCGGCGGATCATCTTGTCGGCGCGCACGATGCGCCGCGTCGAGGCGAGCAGGATGCCGACCGCCATCTCGGCGACGTCGGGCGCGTTGGCGTCGGCGCCATGCGTCACCATGATGTTGCGCTTGCGTGCGGCGGCGAGGTCGATGCGTTCATAGCCCGTGCCGTAGCAGCAGATCAGCGACAGTCGCGGCATCGCCGCCATCAGCGCGTCGGAGGCGCCGACGCTGCCGGTCGTGACCAGCGCCTGGACGTGCGGCTGGGCGGCGGCCGGAACCAGCGCCGGGTCGGGCTTGTCCATGTGTCCGGCGATCTCGTAGCTCTCCGACAGGGTGGCGAGCGTCGTCTTGGTGAAATGGAAGCCGGTGAGGATGACGGGTCGTTGGGCCATGTTTTCCAGTATCACGCGCGGCTCACCGCAGGTAAACGTGCGTCTACCACGCGGCGAAAATGCGCCTTGGCAAGCGAGCGGGCGCTGTGCAAGGTGCCCCGCGAACTCCGCTTTCTGCGTCTCCAACCGATCCGTTGATCCATGAAAATCGCCATTCTGAAAGAACGCCGGCCACATGAGACCCGCGTGGCCGCGAGCCCCGAGACCGTCAAGAAACTGAAAGCGTTGGGCGTGGAAGAGATCGTGATCGAGACCGGTGCGGGTGTCGTTGCGGCCTACACGGACGAGGCCTATGCCGAGGCCGGTGCAATGATCGTGCCGGATGCAGCATCCGCGGCCGCGGCGGCCGACGTCATTTTCAAGATCCAGCGGCCCATGGCGGCGGCCGACGGCATCGACGAGCTCGCCCTGCTGCGCCAGGGCCAGGTGCTGATGGCGCCGCTCGGTGCGCTGATCAACAAGGACCTCGTGCAAGCGCTGGCGTCCAAGGGCGTGACGTCCTTCGCGCTCGAATTGATCCCGCGCATCACCCGCGCGCAGTCGATGGACATCCTGAGTTCGCAGGCCAACCTCGCGGGCTACAAGGCGGTTCTCGTGGCGGCCAACCAGTTCGGCCGCATCTTCCCGCAGATGATGACGGCGGCCGGGACGCTCGCCCCCTCGCGCGCCTTCATCATGGGGGTGGGCGTGGCGGGCCTGCAGGCGATCGCCACGGCGAAGCGGCTGGGCTCGATCGTGACGGCGACCGACGTGCGGCCGGCCACCAAGGAGCAGGTGCAGTCGCTCGGCGGCAAGTTCGTCGCGGTAGAGGACGAGGAGTTCAAGGCGGCCGAGACCGCGGGTGGCTATGCCAAGGAGATGAGCGCGGAGTATCGCGCCAGGCAGGCCGCCCTGGTGGCCGATCACATCAAGAGCCAGGACATCGTGATCACTACCGCGCTGATCCCCGGCCGCAAGGCCCCGGTGCTGGTGAGCGAGGACATGGTCAAGACCATGAAGCCGGGCTCGGTGATCGTCGACATGGCGGTGGAGCAGGGCGGCAACTGCCCATTGTCGGAATTCGGCAAGGTGGTCGAAAAGTACGGCGTGAAGATCGTCGGCCCGGCCAACCTGGCGGGCGAGCTCGCGACCGACGCCTCATCGCTGTTCGCGCGCAACCTCTTGAACTTCATCACGCCCATGGTCGACAAGGAGACCAAGGCGCTCAAGATCGACACCAACGACGAGGTCGTGAAGGGTACGCTGGTGACCCAGAACGGCCAGATCGTGCACCCGTCGTTGGCGCAGTCGTGATCGTGAGCATTTACATCCGCTGTCATCCCGAGGGCGAAGCCCGAGGGACCTTTGAGACTACGGGAAAGGTCCCTCGCTCCGCTCGGGATGACAATCTTGCCTTTGCCAGCTTCGGGAGCTGCTGAATGGACGACAGAATCGCCGGCGAAGCCGCCAAGCTTGCGACCCAGGCGCAGGAGCTTGCCACCAGCCTGAAGGGCGTGGCCCAGCAGATCACCGATGCCGCGGCCCAGAGCCCGATCGCGCTGCCCGACGGCCACATGCCGTTCGTGGCGCTGCTCACCATCTTCGCGCTGGCCTGCTTCGTCGGCTACTATGTGGTGTGGCGGGTGACGCCGGCGCTGCATTCGCCGCTGATGGCGGTCACCAATGCCGTCTCCTCGGTGATCATCGTCGGCGCGCTGCTGGCCGCCGGCCTCAAGGGCCTTGGCGCCGCGCAGCTGTTCGGCGGCATCGCCGTCGTGCTGGCGGCGGTCAACATCTTCGGCGGTTTCATCGTCACGCATCGCATGCTGTCGATGTTCAAGAAGAAGCCGGTCAAGAAGTAAGCGGCGGGAGACTTTTAGGTGATCACCC
The DNA here is from genome assembly GCA_035296945.1 of Reyranella sp. Lineage (GTDB taxonomy): Bacteria > Pseudomonadota > Alphaproteobacteria > Reyranellales > Reyranellaceae > Reyranella. The sequence goes on along the minus strand of DATGZZ010000285.1, from coordinate 6,028 downwards.
ACGAAATCGCCGCCTACGGCTACTTGATCGCGGCCATCTGCTTCATCATGGCGCTGCGGGGCCTGAGCTCGCCCGTGACCTCACGCGCCGGCAACCTCTACGGCATCGTCGGCATGGTGATCGCGATCGGCGTCACCGTCGCCTCGCCGGGCGTCGTGGCCCCCTGGCTGATCATCGGCGGCCTGGTCATCGGCGGCGCGATCGGCGCGGTCGTCGCCATGCGCATCCAGATGACGGCCCTGCCGCAGCTGGTGGCCGCCTTCCATTCGCTGGTCGGCCTCGCCGCGGTGTTCGTGGCGGCCGCGGCCTTCGTCTCGCCCGAGGCCTTCGGCCTCGGCTTGCCGGGCAAGATCAAGATGCACAGCCTGATCGAGATGGGGCTGGGCACGGTGATCGGCGCCATCACCTTCACCGGCTCGATCGTGGCCTTCGCCAAGCTGCAGGGCCTGGTCTCGGGCGCGCCGCTGGTGTTCCGCGGCCAGCATCCGCTCAACGCCCTGATCGGCATCGCGATCGTGGTCTTGCTGGTGTGGTTCGCCCTGCGCGGCCATCCCGTCACCTTCATCCTGCTGATCGTGCTGTCGCTGCTGGTGGGCTTCCTGCTGATCCTGCCGATCGGCGGCGCCGACATGCCGGTCGTGGTGTCGATGCTGAACTCCTATTCGGGCTGGGCGGCGGCCGGCATCGGCTTCACCCTGGGCAACACCGCGCTGATCGTCACCGGCGCGCTGGTCGGCTCCTCGGGCGCCATCCTGAGCTACATCATGTGCAAGGGCATGAACCGCTCGATCTTCAACGTGATCCTGGGCGGCTTCGGCACCGATTCCTCGAGCGCCGGCGCGCCCCACGCCAAGAGCGACAAGCCGGTCAAGGCGGGCTCGGCCGAGGATGCCGCCTTCCTGATGAAGAACGCCCAGTCGGTCATCATCGTGCCGGGCTACGGCATGGCCGTGGCGCAGGCCCAGCACGCGCTGCGCGAGATGGCCGATCTCCTGAAGAAGGACGGCGTGCAGGTGCGCTACGCCATCCATCCGGTGGCGGGCCGCATGCCCGGCCACATGAACGTGCTTTTAGCCGAGGCCAACGTGCCCTACGACGAGGTCTTCGAGCTCGACGACATCAACCGCGACTTCGCCTCGACTGACGTCGCCTTCGTGATCGGCGCCAACGACGTCACCAACCCCGCCGCCAAGACCGATCCGCAGAGCCCGATCTACGGCATGCCGATCCTCGACGTCGAGCGGGCGCAGACCGTGCTGTTCGTGAAGCGCGGCATGGCCTCGGGCTATGCCGGCGTCGACAACGAGCTCTTCTTTCGCGACAACACCATGATGCTGTTCGCCGACGCCAAGGTGATGTGCGAGAACATCGTCAAGGCGCTGGAGGGATCGGCGCACTGATCGAGGGACGGATCATGCTCTTCCGGACCGCGAGCCTCCGGCTCGCTCAAGCTCATGAGCGAGCCGGAGGCTCGCGGTCCGGAAGACGATGAGCGCTCCTTACACCCTCCACGGCTTCAATCCGTCGCCCTATTCGGTGAAGATGCGGGCGATCCTGCGTTATCGCCGCATTCCCTTCGTGTGGGACGGTATCGGCAATCCGCGTGACGTCGCGGTGGCGGCGAACCTGCCGCCGGTGATCCCGATCCTGCGTTTTCCCGACGGACGCCTGATGAACGATTCGACGCCGCTTGCCTATGCGCTGGAGCGCGAGCATCCCGGCGAGCGGTCGATCGTCCCAGACGACCCCGCCCACGCCTATGTCAGCGACCTCCTGGAAGACTTCGGCGACGAGTGGGTCACCAAGATGATGTTCCATTACCGCTGGTACTATGCGGCGGATCGCGACTTCGCGCAGACCTGGATCATCACCTCGCGCAATCCGGTGATGGCCGAGGCCGATCGCGGCGACGGCATGCAGGCCTTCAACGACCGCCAGGTCGGGCGCATGGCGCTGGTCGGCTGCACCGAGCAGAACCGGCCGCTGATCGAGGAGAGCTACCGCGTCGTGCTCGATACGCTCGACCGTCACGTGCGGGCGATCCCGTTCCTGTTCGGCGGGCGGCCGTCGCTGGCCGATTTCGGGCTGTTCGGCCAGCTGCAAATCCTGTCGGTCGATCCGACGCCGATGGCCGAGATGCGCGAGCGCGCACCGGACGTCTACTGCTGGCTGCTGCGGCTCGACGATGCCTCGGGTGTCGAAGGCGCATGGCTAGACCCGAAGGCACCGTTGCCTGAGACGCTGACGGCGCTGCTGCGCCACTGCGGCGAGACCTATCTGCCTTTCCTCGCCGCCAATACGCGGGCGCTGCAGGAAGGCAGGGAGGAGGTCGCGCTCGACATCCTGGGCCGTCCCTACGCCCAGGCGCCGTTCCGCTACCAGGGCAAGTGCCACGACGCGCTGCGCAAGAAGCTCGCGGCACTGCCGGGCGAGGTGCGGCGCCGGCTCGATCCGGTGCTCGAACAGGCAGGCTGCCTCCGCTACCTTGGCTGAATGCGCTATCGCGCGATCCTCTTCGACGTCGGCGGCCCCATCGACATGGAGTTCGCCTGGGAAATCGCGGTCGACGGCGCCATCGCGTCGGCCTGCGGGCTGGAAGGCATTCGCGTCGACCAGGCGATGATCGACGAGGCGTCGGAGGCGGCGGTCGCGGCCTTCGCGCCCGATGCCTACGCGCACATGGTCGAGACGCTGTGCGGCGGCGATCCGCGGACGATCGACCGCGTCCGCCAGCGCGTGCGCGCGATGACGGGCAATCTCGACGTCTTCCAGCTGCGGCCCGAAATCGACGGTCTGTTGCGCCGGCTCAGCGAGGGTGGACTTCGGCTCGGCATCGTCGCCAACCAGCCACAGGCCGCGTGCGAGCGGCTGGCGCGTGCCGGCATCGGCGATCTGTTCGAGTATCAGGGCCTGAGCGGTCTCACCGGCTTCAGCAAGCCCGACCCGCGCGCCTTCCGGGCGGCCGCCGCGGCGCTGGGCGTGGCGGCGGCCGACTGCATCATGGTTGGCGACCGCATCGACAATGACATCGCGCCAGCCAAGGCGCTCGGCATGGCGACGATCCTGCTGCGCAGCGGTCGGCATCGCCGCCAGCGGCCGCGCTTGGCGGAAGAGGAACCGGATGCGGTGGTGACGGACGTGCTGGAGCTCGAGGCGGCGATCGACGCACTCCTGTCATCCCGAGCGTAGCGAGGGACCTTTCCTGCGGCCTCAAAGGCCCCTCGCTACGCTCGGGGTGACAGCGGCGGTTCAATGATGGTGATGGCTGGCGCCAAACCGATGGATGTGCAGCGGCGCCTTGGCGAGGCCGGGGCAGAACGTGCCGACGACCTTCTCCAGCCGCTCGTAGAGCTTCTTCGCCGGCGCGCTGATCTTCTCGCGGCGCACGCGTGATTCCTCGGCCTTGGCCGCGAGCGTCGCGAGGTCCACGGTCAGGAGCTTGCGGTCCTCGACCACCATGCGGCCGCCGATCATGACCGAATGCACGGCCGTGCCGTCCTCGGTATGGACCAGGGCGTTCACCGGGTCATTGGTCGGGATCCAGTTGATGTGGTGCAGGTCGAGGAAGACGATGTCGGCCTTGTAGCCCGGCAAGAGGCGGCCGATCTGCTTGCTGAGGCCGAGCGCCCGGGCGCTGCCTTCGGTGGCGGCACGCAGCGCCTCCTCGGTGGTGACCCAGCGCTCGACATCAGGTCCCTGGACCTTTGAGGCGAAGGAGGCGAGGCGCATCGCCTCGTACATGTTCTGATTGTCCGAGCAGCTGGCGCCGTCGGTGCCGATGCCGACATTGACATCGGCCGACAGCATGCCGCGCATGTCGGCCAGTCCGTTGCCCAGCCGCATGTTGGAGCCGGGATTGTGCGCCACCGAGGCGCCACGATCGCCCAGCCGCTTCATGTCGTCGGAGTCGAGCCACACGCCGTGGGCCACGGTGAAGCGCTCGTTGACCAGGCCGAGCCCGTCCATGTGAGCCGCCAGCGAGGTGCCGTAGCGCTTGTAGCCGGCCACGACCTGGACCTTCGATTCGGCGACGTGGCTGTGGATGCCGACCTCGTACTCGCGGGCGAGGTTGCGGCAGGCGATCAGGAAATCGTCGCTGCAGTGGTGCGGGATGGTGGGTGCCACGGCCAGCTCGACCTTCTCGAACGGCCACTTCTGCAGGGCCTTGTCCATCTGCCGGGTGATCGCCTTCCACGGCGCGTAGCGGAAGCTCTCGACCTCCTTCTGCAGCGCCGGCGACAGGCGCTCCATCAGCCCGGGGATCGCCTCGAAGAAGGTGATGTCGGCCACCATGGGCGCCAGCACGGCGCGCATGCCGACCTCTTCGTAGGCGCGGGCCATGGCCGAGAGACCGTCGACCGACGGCATCGGGAACTCGGCCGCGAGGTCGTAAGCCGCGGTGCAGCCCTTCAGCACCATCTCGGCCGCGCCGATGGTGGCCGAGAGGTGCTTGTCCTCGAGCGTGCGGCCGCCGTTGATCCACGAGCTTGCCGTCAGCAGCAGCTCGAGCGACCACAGATCGCCCATGCCCTTGCCGAGATTTCCCGGGCTGTGGGTGTGAGCGTTGATCAGGCCGGGATGCATCAGCCTGTTCTTCGCATCGATCACCGCGGCGCCGGCCGGTGCCGCGAGGCCTGGCCGTCCGATCTCGGCGATGGTGTCGCCCTTGATCAGGATGTCAGCGGGCGGGGCCTTGCGCTTGGCGATGTCCAAGAGCTTGCCGCCGCGGACGATGGTGTAGGGGTGCTTGGGTTTGCTGGCCATGGCCGGTAGTCTCGCAAACAAAGTGCCAGAGGAGAAATGCCATGAAGCTCGAAGGCGGATGCTATTGCGGCAAGGTCCGGTACGTGGCCGAGGGCGAGCCGATGCGAAAGGGCCAGTGTCATTGCCGCGAATGCCAGTTCATCACCGGCGGCGCGCCCAACATGTTCGTCGTCATGCCGAGCGCGGGCTTCGCCTACACCAAGGGCGCGCCCAAGCAGTTTACGCGCGGCGACCTGGAGCTTCCGGTGACGCGGGAGTTCTGCCCCGACTGCGGCACGCACATGGCGACCCGGCCGCCGGGCCGTCCGGTCATCGTCGTGAAGGTGGGAACGCTCGACGATCCCAAGCTCTACGGCGGCCCGCAGATGGCGATCTTCACCATCGACAAGCAGCCATTCCATCAGATCCCTGACGGGTTGCCGGCGTTCGAGCGCATGCCGCAGCGCTGACAACAAAAACCCCCGGACAAGCCGGGGGTTCGGATTCGCTGGCGGAGGGTGAGGGCTAGTAGCCCTCGCGCTCCATGCGCTTGCGCATCAGCTTGCGGGTCCGGCGGATGGCCTCGGCGCGCTCGCGGGCGCGGCGCTCGGAGGGCTTCTCGTAATTGCGGCGGAGCTTCATCTCGCGGAAGATCCCCTCGCGCTGCATCTTCTTCTTCAGGACGCGCAGCGCCTGATCGACGTTGTTTTCACGAACGAGAACCTGCACTTCGATCGCTTCCTTCCATGCATGAGGTGGCGCCCCAGAAACGGCTCCGGGGGCAATTAGGAGGCGGCGGTGGTATCACAGGGAAAGACCCTTGGGAAGCCCGGGGAACCCCCTATATTTACCGTATGAGCGCTGAAAATAACCCAAATCCAGCCGATCCCGACGCCGAATTGCGCGACCGGCTGGCCGACGCCATGGCTTCCGAGGCCGCCTTCGAGGGCTGGAGCCGGACCGCCCTGCAGGCCGCGTCCCGCCAGCTTGAGCTGCCGGCCGGCGAGGCCGACCGGCTGTTCCCCGGCGGGGCCATCCAGCTGCTCACCTTCGTCAGCGAGCGTGCCGACCAGCGCACGGTCGCCGACATGGAGAAGGAAGGCGTCGCCAGCCTGAAGATCCGCGACCGCATCAAGGCCGCCGTCCGCATCCGGCTCGAGCGCCACGCCGGCAATCGCGAGGCCGCGCGCCGCGCCTTGGCGCTGCTGTCGCTGCCGTTCAACGCGCCGTTGGCGCTGCGGCTCCTGTACCGCACGGTCGATGCCATGTGGTATGCCGCCGGCGA
>DATGZZ010000284.1:0-2182 GCA_035296945.1 Reyranella sp. | reverse complement strand
CCGTGTCGACGCCGAGATGCTGAACGAAGAGCCGGCAGCGCAGGTCACGTGCAAACACGCCATCCCAGATCGATGCGTTCATCTCCGTGTGACCGGCCAGCGAAAAGGGATGCAAGTTGCAGGAGCCGACGGTGGCCCAGACGTCATCGATCAGCATCATCTTGGCGTGCACATAGGCCGCGCGGCGCGCTCCGGCGTGAAGCTCGGCCAGTCCCGCCAGGGTGAAATTCTCGTGGTGGCCGAGCGCCTCGATGCCCCAGAACCGTGCGGCCTGCTCCGGATCGTGGCGCGCCTCGTAGACGTACTGCTCGGCGATCGCCGGCACGAGCATGACGACGTCGACGCCGCGTTCGACGGCGGCCAGCAGAGGGCGGGCCACCTCCGGCATCGGGATGGCTTGATTCTGGATGTAGATCGTGCGGCGCGCCGCATCGATCGCGCGCTGGTACTGCTCCAGGATCGACCGCTCGACGCGCGCTTCGACATAGCGGCTGGGATCGAGCATGCGTTGGATCTGCACCGTGCTCGGTCCGCGCGGCTCGCCGGCGCGGTCGGCATAGGCGAGCTCGTCGCTGCCGTCGCAGGCCCAGTTGCCGTCCGGCGCATGGCGCTCGCTGGCCTCGTTCCAGCGCTCGACGAAATTGTGACGCACGTCCGTCGCCGACGGCCCGGTCACCTCGACGTAGACGTCGTGCAGCCGCATGGCGACGCTGGTGAGGTTCAGCCCGCCCACGAAGGACGTCTCCGACGGCTCGCCGGCGTCGATCACCCAGCTCTTCTGATGCTGGCAGAACACGGTCGCCGCCCTGTCCCAACGGATCTTGAAGCGTGATCCGCGCTTGGCGAGCAGCGCGCGTTGCTCCGCCGAGCCGCCGAACATGCGAGGATTAAGAGCGGTCTCCGGATTGGGGCGCCAGATCAGGAGCCGCACGTCGACTCCGCGCGCGACGGCCCGATCGAAGATGTCGAACAACGGCTCCTGGCCGTCCGGGACGAGAAAGTCATCGGAATAGAAGGCCACCGTCAGCCAGACGCTGTGGCGGGCATTGGCGATCGCCTCGCCGATGCGCCGCATGATCTGCGGCCCGTCGATGAAGGCGCGCACGCGATTGCCCGGCCGCGCCGGATAAGGGCCCGACGTCGTGCCGGGAATGTAGGCGCCGTCGGCTGCCGTCACGACGCCATCGGGCCTGGCACGATCAGGGCTTTGTCGGCCTTCAGCTTGTCGATCTCCGCGTCGCCCACGCCCGCCTCGCGCAGCACCTCCTCGCCGTCGCCGCCGATGCGCGGAGCGTGCCGGCGGAACTCGACCTTGGTCTTCTCGAAATCGAGCGGGCTGGCAAAGGTCGTGATCGGTCCTTCGGTCGGATGCTCGCGCTCGGTGAAGAAGCCGGTCGCCTTGAGATGCGGATCGTCGAACAGCTCTTCGAGCGTGCGCACGGGCATCGCCGGGATGTCGGCCTTGTCGAAGGCCTCCAGCCACTCCTCGGTCGGGCGATGCTCCAGCAGCGAGGCCAGCACCTGATAGAGCTCGCTGAAATTCTTGGCGCGCTCGTTGCGGTCGATGAAGCGCTGCTCCTTGCAGAGGTCGGGGCGGCCGGCGAGTTCGAAGAAGGTCAGCCAGTGCGCATCGGTGTAGGGCAGTGCGCAGACATAGCCGTCCTTGGTTTTGAAGGGATGGCGAAACTTGTTGATGATGCGGTCGTAGCCCATGGCGCCGCGCTCGGGTGTCCAGGTCGCACCAAACAGGTGCTCGGTCAGCCAGAACGAGGCCAGAGTCTCGAGCATCGGCACCTCGATCATCTGGCCTTCGCCGGTCTTCTGGCGGTGATAGAGCGCGCCCAGCACGGCGATGCAGAGATGCAGGCCCGTGGTCTTGTCGGCGATCAGGCTCGGCATGAAGCGCGGCGGCAGGCCGTCGACGCGCGACTGCAGGGAGGCGGCGCCACTCACGCCCTGCACCAGGTCGTCGAAGGCGGGCTTGTGGCCGTGCGGCCCCTTGCGCGCGTAGCCCAGCGAATAGGCGTAGATGATCGAGGGATTGACCTTCTTCAGGTCCTCGTAGCCCAGGCCCAGCCGCTCGATCGCCTGTGGCCGGCTGTTGTGGATGAAGATGTCGGCGTCCTCGACCAGCTTCTTCACCACGGCGAGCGCGGCGGGCTTCTTCAGGTCGAGGCAGATC
>DATGZZ010000283.1:0-8003 GCA_035296945.1 Reyranella sp. | reverse complement strand
ATGGCCGGGCGCAGCACGGCGCTCACCGCCATCTTCACGCCGGGCTATGCCGCGGCCGAGCAGATGACCTCGGCCAAGCAGGGCCCGTGGACCGACATCTACAGCCTCTCGGCGACGCTCTATCACGCCATCACCGGCCGGACGCCGCCCGGTGCCTTCGACCGCATGCTCGACGACGAATACCAGCCGTTGGCCAGGACGGCGCCGTCAGGCTTCGGCCGTGGCCTGCTGGTCGGTCTCGATGCCGGACTGGCCGTGCGTGCCAGCGACCGGCCGCAGAGCATCGCCGGGTGGCGGCCGATCCTGGGCCAAGCCGCGGCGCCGGGTGCCGCCGTGACCGTGGCGATCACGCAGCCGCCACCCCCCGTGCAAACCGCCGTCGCGCCACCGCCGTCTGCTGCGGCGGCATTGCCGGTGAAGAAGCGCGGCATCGGCCTGTGGCTCGGCGGCGGGGTTGCGGCCATCCTGCTACTGGCCGGCGGCTACTATGCCCTGGTCGACGACAAGCGTGGGCCTCAGATGGCGGCGCAGGACGCGCAATTGGCCGCCGAGGCCCAGCGGCTGAAGGACCAGGAGGAACTGGCCCGCCTGCGTGTCGACAACGAGCGGCGCCTCAAGACCGAGCAGGAAGCCGCCCAGCGCAAGCAGATCGAAGAGGAGACGCGGCGCAAGATCGAGGCCGAGATGGCCGACAAGAAGCGCCAGGAGGACGAAGCCCGCCAGAAGGCCGACGCTGAGGCCGCCGAGAAGAAGCGACAGCAAGACGAGGCGAGGCAGAAGGCCGAGGCCGATGCCACCGCGCAGCGCCAGGCAGAGGAGACGGCGAAGAAAGTCGCCGAAGCAGGCGAGAGCGGCCTGCGATTGACGGTGCTCGACCGCCAGCACATCCAGGTCGCACTGACGGCGCTCGGCTTTGCCACCGGCAGCACCAACGGTACGTTCGGCAGCCGCACACGCGAAATGATTGCCAACTGGCAGAAGTCGAGGAACGAGCCGGCAACGGGCTACCTGACGGGGGCACAGAACCAGGCCCTGCTGCGCGACGCCACGGCGGCGGTCGCGCGTTTCGACGACGAGCAGAAGAAGCTCGAGGACGCGCGCAAGAAGGCCGAAGAGGACAAGGCCAAGGCCGAAGCGGCGGCCAACCGCCCGCCCGCGCCGGCGGCCGCGCCCGCGGCGCCACCGCCACCTGCGCCGGCCGCTCCCAGCGTCGCGACCGCGGCAACGCGGTCGGGGCCGGATGGCCTGTGGACCGGGACCTATCATTGCTCGCCGTCGCGCACCGGCGGCAGCGAGTTCACCGCCAGATTCCAGATCACACTCTCGGGCGGTGCCGGCACCTGGGTCCGCCCGGGTTCGGAATCCGGCACGACGGTCGGCATCCAGTCGCTGTCGATCCGGGTCTCGGGCTCGCAGGTCGCGGTCGCACGTTTCTATACGCCGGGCAACCGGGTCGGCGTGTTCCAGACGGCGACGATGACGGCGCGCTTCGAGGGCAACAGCATCGCGGGCTCAGGGCCGGAACATAATAGCGGTGGCCGCACTTGCGATATCGCGCTCACTCGGGCGCAATAGCGGCAGCGACACCACAGCGACAGACAAGGGATCGATCATGGCAGGCAATCTCAAGGCGGCCGAGCTGCGCCGGCTGCTGGCGCAGGGCGAGTTCATCCTGGCTCCCGGAATCTATGACGGCATCTCGGCGCGCGTCGCCGACGGCATGGGTTTTCCGGCGCTCTACATGACGGGCTACGGCGCCACGGCCTCGATGCTGGGCCTGCCCGACGCGGGCCTGGCGACCTACTCCGACATGGTGGGCCGCGCCGAGATGATCTGCTCGGTGGTGAAAACGCCGCTGATCGCAGATGCCGACACCGGCTACGGCGGCTTGCTGAACGTGCAGCGCACGGTGCGCGGCTACGAGGCGGCGGGAGTGGCGGCGATCCAGATCGAGGACCAGGAGATGCCCAAGAAGTGCGGCCACACGCCCGGCCGCCGCGTCGTGCCGGCCGAGGAGATGGTGATGAAGATCCGCGTTGCCGCCGACGCGCGACGCCATGCCGAGACCATGATCGTGGCGCGCACCGATGCGCGCACCGCGCACGGGCTGGACGAGGCGCTGCGTCGCGCCAAGCTCTACGAGGAGGCGGGCGCCGACGTGATCTTCGTCGAATCGCCCGAGAGCGAGGCCGAGCTGGAGCGCATCGGCAAGGAAGTGAGCAAGCCCTTGCTCGCCAACATGGTCGAGTTCGGCAAGACGCCGCGGGTCGAGGCCGACCGGCTGAAGACATGGGGTTTTGACATCGCCATCTATCCCGGCCTGGGCTTCAGCGTTGCTGCAGAGGCCATGCGCCAAGCCTGGTCGTACTTGAAGGACAAGGGCACAAGCGCGGGCATCGAAGTGCCACAATATCGCGGCATGCACGAGCTCATGGGGTTCCCCGACGTGTGGGACTTCGAGAAGCGCTGGGTATCATGAACGGCAAGCAATTCCTGGAGATGCTGGCGCGCCTGCCGGCGCGAGTCTGGCTGCAGGCGATCCTGGGCCTGATCGGTTTCGTCGTGCTGGCGGTGCTGGGCTTCGCCGTGATCGCGGGCGTGGCCGCTCTCGTGCTGGTCGCGATCCTGATCTTCAAGGCGCGGCAGTGGCTCACCAGCCTGTTCACCAGCCGCCCGGCGCCCGAGTCGCCGGCGCGCCAGGACCGCAAGGTGATCGACGTGCAGTACGAGATTGTCGACCGAACCAAGGACGACGTGCCGCGCTAGACTTCAGCGGAGCGCGGACCGCGGGCTGGGTCGCGGTCTACCGCGACCTTCCCGCCCGCCTCATGATCATGAGCGGGCGGGACGCCCGCGGTCCGGCAAGACTCAACACGACCACTGGAAGCCGTCGATCACGAAGTGCTGGCCGGTGATGAAGCAGGGCTCTGAGGTGGCGAGGAAGGCCACGAGCTGGGCGACGTCGGCGGGTGTGCCCAGGCGGTTGAGCATGATGCCCTTCTTCATCTCCTCGCCGCGCGATTTCGTCAGGCTGTTGCCGAGCTCGGTCTCGATCACGCCGGGGCAGATGGCGTTGATCATGATCTTGGGTCCGAGCTCCTTGGCCAACGACCGCGTGAGCCCGAGGATGCCCGCCTTGGCGGCGGCATAGGCGTGCTTGCTGACGGCGCTGGTGACACCGCCCGACAGTGCATTGAGCGACGACATGCTGGCGATCCGCCCGCCGCCCTCCTGACTCAGCATGATCGGCGCGATGGCATGGATGTAGTTGAAGCAGCTCTTCAGGTTGACCGCGATCGTGCGGTCGAACTCCTCTTCCTTGATTTCCAGGATGCCCTTGGCGTTGGAGGCGCCGGCATCGTTCAGCAGGAAGTCGATCCTGCCCCATTGCCGGGCGACATCCTCCGCCACCTCGTGGGCGCGCGCGAACGATGCGACGTCGGCCTGGTAGGTGAGCACCTTGCGACCGAGCGCTTCGATCTCGCCCGCCGTGCGCTTCATCTCGGGCTCGAGCAGGTCGACCAGGGCGATGTCGTAGCCGCGCCTCGCCAGCTCGAGGGCGCAGCCTCTGCCGATGCCGCGCGCGCCGCCGGTGACGATTGCAACCTTGCTCACGCCGCGTGCTCCTTGGCATGGCGCGCGACCTGCTCGTGGGTGGCGAACCACACCTTGCCCTTGGCCTTGGCGTGGCGGATCAGCTCGTCGACGATCCAGATGCGCGAGCGATAGCCGATGATGTGCGGATGCATGGTGAGCTGGAAGACGCCGCCTTCGTCCCACGCCGCGTCGAGCTCGCGCCGGAAGATGTCCAGCACGTCGGTCGGCGGGGTGTAAGGTCGCAGCGCGGAGAAGCGGTGCATGGCGAAATACACCGCATCGTCGCGCACCCATTCGACCGGCAGTTCGAGCACGCCGCTCGGCTCACCGTCCAACAGCAGCTCGTAGCAGTCCTCGTCGGCCATCAGAGAGGAATCGTAGAACAGGCCCATCTCCTTCTCGATGGCGAGCGTGTTGGGGCTGAAATCCCACGACGGCGTGCGCATCCCGACCGCGCGCTTGCCGGTGACCTTCTCCAGCGTGTCGGCCGAGCGCAACATCAGGTCGCGTTCGGCCTCGCGAGGAAGCACGGAATTGAGCTCGTGGATCCAGCCGTGGATGCCGATCTCATGGCCCTCGGCGACCAAGGCGCGCTGCTCCTCGGGATGGAGCAGGGCCGAAACGGCCGGCACGTAGAACGTCGCCTTCACGCCGTGCCGGTCGAGCAGGGCGCGGATGCGCGGCACGCCGACCCGGCTGCCGTACTCGCCCCAGCACAGCCGGCCGATCGACTTGCCACCGTCGCGCAGCTCGTTGGTCTCGTGGTCGGAATCGAAGGACAGCGCCACGGCGCAGCGCGCGCCGTCGGGCCAGACATCGGGCCGGTAGCGCTTGCCGGCGCGGACCTGCTTCACCAGCTTGCGCCAGTGGTCCTCGCTCCACTGCCAGGGCTCGAGCTGCTGCGGGGCATGTGTGTCGGGCATGACGACCTCCGTGTCAGGCTAGGGGCGAACGCTCAGGTCCAGAAGATAGACATATTCGATCCCGTCGACCGGATCGACATGCTCGCCGATCCGCCTGAAGCCGAGCTTTGCGGCGAGCTCAGTCGAGGGCTGGTTGTCCGGGGCGATCGTGACGACGAACCTCCCGACGCCGTGTGTCTGCCGGGCCCAGCGCATCAGGCAAACCAACGCCTCCTCGGCGTAGCCACGTCGCCGGTGGGCGGCAAAGACGACGTAGCCGTACTCGACAGCCTGCCGCGCGTAGGGCGCGAGATAGTCGGGGTCCGGCCGGCTGTGGAACCGGACGTGCCCGACCATGTGCATCGACTCCTTGAGCAGGATGGCGCGCGCCGACCACGGCAGGTAGCCGCCATCCTCCGCCAGCCGGGCCGCTGCATGACGCAGCACGTCGGGCTCCTGGATCAGGTCCGGCGGCACGCTGGCGCCAAGGCTCTGCGCGATGGCGGTCCGGTCGCCGGAAAGTCCGGCCGCCAGGGCGGAAGGAGGGATGATCCGCAGGAGCAATCGCGGCGTCTCGATGTCCTCCATTCGCAGTGCAGCCTAGGCCGACAGATCGAGGATCTTGCCGGGATTCATCAGGTTCTGCGGATCGAGCGCGCGCTTGATCGCGCGCATGGTGTCGAGCTCGACCCGGCTGCGGTAGTGCGCCAGCTCCTCGACCTTCATCTGGCCAATGCCGTGCTCGGCCGAGATCGAGCCGCCATGCGCCACGACGATGTCGTAGACCGCGCTGCTGATGGCATGGGCATGGGCCATGAAGCGGTCCTTGTCCCAGCCAACCGGCGCCTGGCAGTTGAAGTGAATGTTGCCGTCGCCGACATGGCCGAACGGTACCGGCCGGCACTCGGGCAACGCCTTCTTCATGGCGGCCAGTCCCTGCGTCATGAAGGTGGGGATCTTGCTCACCGACACCGAAATGTCGTGCTTGATCGACGGACCCTCGCGCTTCTGGGACTCCGAATGGTTTTCGCGCAAGCCCCAGAAGGCCTTGGCCTGCGCCTCGTTCTGGGCCAGCGCCGCGTCGAGCACCAGGCCCTGCTCCATCGCTTCGCCGAGGTAGGCTTCCATCTTCTCCAGAAGCCCGGTCTCGTTGGCGCCGGCGCGGCGCGGGCGGGTCGACGACCATTCCAGCAGCACGTACCACTCGTGCCGCTCGCTGAGCGGATCGGCAGCGCCCGGGATGTGCTTCAAGACCAGGTCGACGCCTTGGCGGGCCATCAGCTCGCAAGACGTGACGTTGTCCTCGCTAGCGGCATGCGCGCCGCTCAGCAGCGTCACGGCGGCCTCGGGCGAGGGGACGGCGATCCACGAGGTCGCGACGTCCTTGGGCTTGGGCCAGAGCTTCAGGATGGCCTTGGTGATGATGCCGAGCGTGCCCTCGGCGCCGAGATAGAGGTCGCGCAGGTCGTAGCCGGTATTGTCCTTCTTGAGCGCGCGCAGGCCGTTCCACACCTCGCCCTGCGGCGTTACCACCTCCAGCCCCAGCACGAGCTGGCGGGCGTTGCCGTAGTGCAGCACCTGCACGCCGCCGGCATTGGTCGACAGGTTGCCGCCGATGGAGCAGCTGCCCTCGGCGGCGAGGCTCAGCGGGAACAGGCGGTCGTGCTGGGCGGCCGTCTCCTGGATGGTCTTCAGTATCACGCCCGCCTCGACCGTCATGGTGTAGCCGATGGGGTCGACCTCGACGATGCGGTTCATGCGGTTGAGCGACAGCACGATCTCGCGGCCCTGCTGGTGCGGCGTGCCGCCGCCCATCATGCCGGTGTTGCCGCCTTGCGGGACGACCGCAACCTTCTCCGCGACGCAGAGCTTTACGACGGCCGCCACCTCCTCGGTGGTGGCCGGCCGCACCACGGCGAGCGCGGCGCCGAGATAGTTCTCGCGCCAGTCGGTGAGATAGGGGTGCTTGCCCGGCTCGTCGGTGATCAGCCCGCGCTCGCCGACGATGGATCGCAGCTTGTCGATGAAATCACTCATCTCACTCTCCTCCCCCGTCATACGGGGGAGGGTAGGGAGGGGGAAAGCCCCAAAGAGGATTCCTGAAAGTTTCAGATCTGGAATTGGCAACCATCTCGACCGGGGCCGTCCCCCTCCGTGCCCGAGCGCTTGGCCGTCTGCGGCCAAGCGCGTGCCCGTATGACGGGACGGTCATGAGTTAGAGCCTCAAAATCTTCCCGGGGTTCATGATGTTCTTCGGATCGAGTGCACGCTTGAGCGACCGCATCGTGTCGAGCTCGACCTTGCTGCGGTAATGCTCAAGCTCGTCGATCTTGTCGATGCCGATGCCGTGCTCGGCCGAGATCGAGCCCGCCATGTCGCGAACCAGGTCGTTCACCGCCCGTGTGATCGCCGGCGCATACTGGCGCAGCGTCTCGCGATCCATGCCGACCGGCGACATGAACGAGAAGTGGATGTTGCCGTCGCCGATATGGCCCAGCGGATAGGGCCGGATGCTGGGCAGGATCTCCAGCACCGCCTTCAGGCCCTTGTCGATGAAGACCGGCACCCTGGAGGTCGCGACCGAGACGTCGAAGCTCAAGCCCCCACCCTCGGCGCGCGAAGCCGGCGCCACCGATTCGCGGATCGTCCACATGTTGCGTGCCTGCGCCTCGTTCTGGGCGATCACGGCATCGAGCACGCGCCCCGTCTCGAACTGCTCGGCGAGGAACTGCTCCAGCTTCTCCGACATACCCTCGGCGCCATCGGCCCTGGGGCGCGACGACGACCATTCGAGCAGTAGGAACCAGTCGGTGTCGGCCTTGAGCGGATCCTGCACTCCGGGGATATGGCGCAGCACCACGTCGGTGCCGGCGCGGCTCATCAGCTCGCACGAGCCGACATTATCGTCCGACGCCGCATGCGCCTCCGACAGGATCTCGATGGCAGCCTGCGGATCGCGCACGGCGAGCCAGGCCGTCGCCACGTCCTTGGGCGCCGGCCACAGCTTCAGGACGGCCTTGGTGATGATGCCGAGCGTGCCCTCCGCCCCCATGAACAGGTGCTTCAGGTCGTAGCCCGTGTTGTCCTTCTTGAGCGAGCGCAGGCCGTTCCAGACGTCGCCGTTGGGCAGCACCACTTCCAGGCCCATCACCAGGTTGCGCGCATTGCCGTAGCGCAGCACCTGGACGCCGCCGGCATTGGTCGAGAGGTTGCCGCCGATCAGGCAGGAGCCTTGGGCGCCCAGGCTGAGCGGAAAGAAGCGATCATGGCTCGCCGCCGTCTCCTGCAGGGTCTGCAGGATGCAGCCGGCCTCGACGGTCATCGCGTAGCCCACCGCATCGACCTCGATCACCTTGTTCATGCGGCCGAGCGACAGGACGATGCCGCTGTGTGTGGGGTAGGGCGTGGCGCCGCCCATCAGGCCGGTGTTGCCGCCCTGCGGGACGATGGCTATGCCATGCTCGTAACAGAGCTTCACCACCTTGGAGACTTCCTGCGTCGAGC
>DATGZZ010000282.1:0-4961 GCA_035296945.1 Reyranella sp. | reverse complement strand
CCAGGCGAGGAGCGCGGTCATGACGTTCCAGGCGATACCATTGAGGAAGGCGGCGCGATAGGACCCTGTCCAGTCGAACAGCACGCCGCCCATCCAGCCGCCCAGCGCCATGCCGATCAGGGTCGACGAGATGGCGAGGCTGACCCGCGTCGCCGCCTCGCTCGGCGGGAAGTACTCGCGCACGATGATGGCGTAGGAGGGCACGATGCCGCCCTGGAACAGGCCGAACAGGGCCGAGGCGATGTAGAGCGAGGTGAGTCCGTCGTCGATCAGGTAGAAGACCAGCGCGATGCATTGCAAGGTGGCGCCGATCAGCAGCGTCATGACCCCGCCCACCTTGTCGGCGATCCAGCCCGTGCCGATGCGGCTCACGATGCCGAAGCCCAGCATCAGCGACAGCATCTCGGCTCCGCGGGCCACGCCGTAGCCCAGGTCGGCGCAGTAGGCCACGATATGGACCTGCGGCATCGACATGGCGACGCAGCAGCCGATGCCCATCAGGGCAATCAGCCCCTGCAGGGCGTTGGGCGACAGGCCGAGCGCCGCCTGCGAGCGGCGCGCCACCTTGGCGATGGCGGTCTCTTCATGGTCCGGCGGCCGGCGCTTCAGGGTCAGCGCCAGGGGGATCATCGTCACCAGGCAGAAGGCGGCGGCCGACCAGAACATGGTGCGCCAGCCATGGTCGCGGATGATCAGCTCGATGATGGGCGGCCAGATGGTGCCGGCGAAGTAATTGCCCGAGGCGGCGATGGCGACCGCGACGCCGCGGCGCTTCTCGAACCAGTGCGAGATGTCGGCGACCAGCGGGGCAAAAGTGGCTGCCGCGCTGAAACCGATCAGGACCTGGGCGGCGGAGAACAGGATCAGCGAGGAGGTGAGCGGCGCCAGCGCGAAGCCCAGCGCCAGGCCGATCGCGCTCAGGACCGCGGCGACGACGATGCCGCGCCGGTCGACCAGCCGGCCCACGATCACGCCGCCGGCGAAGAAGCCCAGCGTATTCATGGTGTAGGCGAAGGAAATGTCGGCGCGGGTGATGCCGAAATCGGTCTGCACGGCCGGGATCGCCACCATGAGCGACCACATGCCGATGCCGCCGACCGTGCTCAGGCCGACGCTGGCGGCCAGGCGCCACCAGGCGTAACGCGAATCGATACCACGCATTGCTGTGCTTTGTGCGATCAGCCGCCGGCCACGCCCTGGGTGTTGACGTAGAGGGCGTAGAGCGAATGGCTCGCCGCCATGAACAGCCGGTTGCGATAGCGGCCGCCGAAGCAGAGGTTGGCGCAGCGCTCCGGCAATTCGATATGGCCGATCGGCTTGCCCGAGGCATCGAACACACGCACACCGTCGAGCTCGGGCGAGCCCATGCCCCAGCCGCACCACAGGTTGCCGTCGACGTCGACGCGGAAGCCGTCGGGCGAGCCGCCTGGGCCGGCATCGATCAGCACCGAGCCCTTGCCGAGCGCGGTGCCGTCGCCGGTGACGTCGTAGGACACGATCGTGCGATGCGGCTCGGCGCGCGAAGCCACGACATAGAGCTTCTTCTCGTCGGGCGAGAAGGCGAGGCCGTTGGGGCCGGCGATGTCGTCGGCCACCATGGTGAGCTTGCCGGTCGCGGCATCGAGGCGATAGACGGCGGGCTTGTTCTCGCTCTCCGCCTTGTGGCCCTCGTAGTAGCCCAGGATGCCGAACGTGGGATCGGTGAACCATACCGAGCCGTCGGACTTCACCACGACGTCGTTGGGCGAGTTGAGCGGCTTGCCGTTGTAGGAATCGGCCAACACCGTGATCGCCCCGTCATACTCGAAGCGCACGACGCGGCGCGCATCGTGCTCGCAGGCGACCAGCCGGCCGCGGCGGTCGCGCGTGTGGCCGTTGGCGTTGTTGGAGGGCTTGCGGAAGATCGTGACGTTGCCCGATTCCTCGTCCCAGCGCAGGACGCGGTTGTTGGGGATGTCGCTCCACAGGAGATAGCGGCCGTCGCCGAAATAGACCGGTCCCTCGGCCCAGCGGCAGCCCGTGTAGAGCCGTTCGACCGACGCCAGCGCCAGGCGGTACTTGTTGAAGGCCGGGTCGAGCACGCGCACGGACGCGTCGGGATAACGCTCGTTGGGTTGCCACATCGCAGTTTCCTCGGGATTCATTTTGAGCGCCCGAGACTACAGGCTCGGCCGGCTCTTTCGCGACCTCTGTTTTAGCAGGGCAGCTACAAACTCCCCTCAGCCCGTTCTCTTCTTAATCCTCCCCCGTCTTGCGGGGGAGGGTAGGGAGGGGGAAGGCAACAGTCGCGACGCATATGATTGCAGATCAGATTCCGAGGACTGACTTTCACGAATCCTCTTTGGGGCTCTCCCCCTCCCGTACCCTCCCCCGTCTTACGGGGGAGGGACATGAGAGGTCAGTCGTCGCCCTCGACACCATACGCAGCCTTCGCCTGCTCCTTGCTGATGAGCCCCAGCCGCAGGTCGCGCTCGACCTTCTTGCGGTCGCGCTTTTTCGGGTCTCCGAAGCCGCCGCCGCCCGGCATCTCGACGACCAGGCGATCGCCGGCGGGAATGGTCTGGAAGCCCTTGGCCTTGAGCTCGGTGCCCGAGGCCAACGACAG
This sequence comes from Reyranella sp., assembly GCA_035296945.1. Taxonomy (GTDB): domain Bacteria; phylum Pseudomonadota; class Alphaproteobacteria; order Reyranellales; family Reyranellaceae; genus Reyranella. The sequence goes on along the minus strand of DATGZZ010000282.1, from coordinate 2,356 downwards.
GCGGCCGTTGCCGCCGTTCTTGCCGCCATCGCGGCCGCGCGCCGGATGTTTTACGCGCTCGAAGGTGGCGAAGATGCCGAAGGGCGCGCCTTCGCGATGCTCGACTTCCATCACCTGGCCGAGCCCACCGCGATGCTCGCCGGCGCCGCCGGAGTCGGGGCGATACTCTTTCTTCCAGATGACGACGGGTGCGATGGTCTCGGTGATCTCGACCGGCACGTTGCGCACGCCCGACGGAAAGGGCGTGGCCGACAGCCCGTCGAGGCTCGGCCGCGCGCCGGCGCCGCCGGAATGGAAGGTCGTCACCATGAAGGGCCGGCTGTTGCCGATCGTGCCGGTCATGCCGTGGCCGGCGCCGAGCTTCAGGTTCCACAGATTGCTGGTGCCCTCGGCCGGCACCTTGCCGGGGATCACCTGGTGCAGGGCGTCGTAGCAGACGTCGGGCAGCATGTGGCCGATGGTGCTGCGCGCGTTGACCGCGGCCGGGAACAGCGCGTTGACGATGGTGTTCTCGGGCGCCGTCACCAGGATCGAATCGAGCGTGCCGGCATTGTTGGGGATGGTCGGCGCCACCACGCACTTGATGCCGAAGGCGGTGTAGGCCTCGGTGTAGCACATCGGCGAATTGATGCCGTAGATCGACGAGCCCGAGGTGCCGGCATAGTCCACCGCGATATGGTCGGCGTGGATGGTGACGGCAGCGTGCAGGTCGATCGGCGCGTCGTAGCCGTCGATGCGCATATGGCCCTTCCAGGTGCCGCGCGGCAGCTTGCCGATCGCCGCCACCATGCCGGCGCGGCTCTTGTCGATGATGTGCTGGCCGAGCTCGTCGAGGTTGTCGATGCCGTGCTCGGTCATCATGTCACTGAGGCGCTTCTCGCCGATGCCGTTGCAGCCGATCAGCGCATGCAGGTCGCCCTCGACCTGGATGGGCTCGCGCACGTTGGCGCGCACGATGCGCATCACGCTCTCGTCGATCGTCCCTTGGCGCATCAGGGGCAGCAGCGGCAGGAACAGCCCCTCGTGATAGACCTGCCGACCGTCGGGCGACTGGCCGAGTCCGCCGATGTCGACCACATGCGTGGTGCAGGAGAACAGCGCCACCAGCTTGCCTTTGTGGAAGGCGGGCGAGGTGACGACGATGTCGTAGAGATGGCCGGTGCCCTTCCACGGATCGTTGGTCACGTAGGCGTCGCCCGGCTTCATGGTCTCGACCGGGAACTCGCGGATGAAATGGATGACGCTTCGCGCCATCGAATTCACGTGGCCCGGCGTGCCGGTGACGGCCTGGGCCAGCATCTTGCCGTCGAGGTCGAACACGCCGGCCGAGATGTCGCCCGCCTCGCGCGCGCTGGTCGAGAAGGCGGTGCGCACCAGCGCGCGGGCCTGCTCCTCGACGACGGAAAGAAGCCGGTTCCACATGACTTGAAGCCGGATATCCGACGGCGTGCTCATGCGCGATCCTCCAACACGATCTGGCCCAGCGCGTTGATGCGGGCCGAAAATCCCTGCGGCACCACGGTCGTGGTGCCATCCTCGACGATCAATGCCGGCCCGTCGAGCGACATGCCGGGGCTAAGCGACGTGCGTTCGTGGAGGGCGGCCTTCTCGTGCCGGCCCGAGGCCGGATCGAGCACGTCGCGATGGCCATCGGCCTTGGGAGCCGCGACCGCCTCGGCCTCGGCCGCGGGCTTGGGCAATGGCCGGTCGGTGGCGAGCGACAGCGTCCAGGTCAGCGCCTCGACCTCGAGCTTGGGGATGATGCGGCCGAACACCGTTTCATAAGTCGCCTCGAAGCGGCGGCGCAGGTCGCGCGCGGCGTCGACGTCGAGCGCCTGGTTGGGCAGCGGCACGGCGATCTCGTGGCCCTGGCCGCGATAGCGCATGAAGGCGAGGCGGGTCTCGACCAGCTTCTCCTTGGGCGCGGCCAGCCGGATCACGGCTTCGGCCTCCTCGCGCATGGCGGTGAACAGGCCGTTCACCGTCTTGGCGTCGAACAGGTCGAGGCGCAGGTGGCGCGTGCGCACGACCTCGTAAGCGATCGGCGCGCGCAGGAAGCCGAAGGCCGAGCCGACGCCGGCGCCCACCGGCACCACGATCTTCTTCATGCCGAGCTTGCGCGCCAGCCGCGCGGCGTGCAGCGGTGCGGCGCCGCCAAAGGCGATCAAGGTGCGCTCGGCGGTGTCCTTGCCGTTCTCGACGGCATGCACGCGGGCGGCACTCGCCATCGTCTCGTCGACGATCTCGGCGACACCGGCCGCCGCACCCTGGGCGTCGGTCTTGAGCGGGCCGGCCAGCGACTGCAGGGCCGCTTCGGCCTTGTCGCGATGAAGCGGGATGGCGCCACCGGCGAAGC
>DATGZZ010000281.1:0-2476 GCA_035296945.1 Reyranella sp. | reverse complement strand
ACTTGTCCTTGTCCTTGCCGAAGCCCGCCTGGAAGCCGTGCAGGTAGTCCTTACCGGAATCGTCGTTCTGGTAGAGCATGGCCACCTTGGCGTTGGGATGGTTGGCCATGATGTGCTTGGCGTAGATCGCCGCCTCGGTGGCGTAGTCGGGCTGCCAGCCCATGGTCCACGGGAACTCCTTGGGCATGCCCCACTTCGAGGCGCCGGTGGCGACGAAGAGCTGCGGCACCTTCTTCTGGTTCAGGTACTTCTGCACCACCGTGTTGGTCGGCGTGCCGAGCAGCTGGTAGATCGCGAAGACCTGGTCGTCCTCAACGAGCTTGCGCACCATCTCGACGGTCTTGGGCGGCTGGAAGCCGTCGTCGTAGGTGATGAAGTTGATCTTGCGGCCGTTCACCCCGCCCTGATCATTGACCATGTTCCAATAGGCCGTGATGCCCTTGCCGATCACGCCATAGGCCGAAAGCGGTCCCGAGTAGGGATTGGTGTGGCCGAGCTTGATCTCCTTGTCGCTGACGCCCGGGTCGTACTTCTTCTGCGCCCGCACGATGCTGGGCGCCGCCAGAGCGAACGCCGATGCGGACGCGACCAGCGTCCGACGATTGATCTTCGTCATGTGTTTCCTCCTCGACCGCCCCGTTGCTCGGAGTCGTGCCGGGAGTGTAGCGGCTTACAGCGCCTCGGGCGACGTGTAGGGCAGGCCCAGTGCCTCGGCGACCGGCCGGCAGGTCACCTTGCCCTCGTGCACGTTCAGCCCGTTGCGCAGATGCGCATCCTCGGCGATCGCCTTGCGCCATCCCTTGTCGGCCAGCGCCAGGGCGAAGGGCAGGGTGGCGTTGTTCAGCGCAAAGGTCGAGGTCCGCGCCACCGCGCCCGGCATGTTGGTGACGCAGTAGTGGATGACGCCTTCCTCGACATAGGTCGGGTTCGAATGCGAGGTGGGCTTCGACGTCTCGCAGCAGCCGCCCTGGTCGATGGCGATGTCGACGATGACGCTGTTGGGCTTCATCGAGGCCACCATCTCGCGCGTCACCAGCTTTGGCGCGGCGGCTCCGGGCACCAGAACGGCGCCGACCAAAAGGTCGGCGCGGCGCAGGATGGCGCCGAGCGCATCGCGGGTTGAGAAGATGGTGCGCAGGCCGGGGAACTGCGCCGCCAGCCGGCGCAGCACCTCGGCTGAGCGATCGACCACGAACACCGTGGCGCCCATGCCGAGGGCGATGGTCGCGGCATGCGTGCCCGACACGCCGCCGCCCAGCACCACGACCTCGGCCGGCGGCACACCCGGCACGCCGCCCAGAAGCACGCCGCGGCCGCCCGCGGCGCGCTCGAGATAATGCGCACCGACCTGCGGGGCGAGGCGGCCGGCCACTTCCGACATCGGCGTCAGCAGCGGCAGGGTGCCGGTGGCCGAGGTCACGGTCTCGTAGGCAATGGCCGTGACGCCGCTCTTCAGCAGGTCCTCGGTCTGGGCGCGATCGGGCGCGAGATGCAGATAGGTGAACAGAACCTGGCCGCGTCGCAGTCGCTTGCGCTCGACGGCCAGCGGCTCCTTCACCTTCACGATCATCTCGCTCTGGAAGACCTCCTCGGCGCCGTCGACAATGCGCGCACCGGCGGCGGTGTACTGGTCGTCGCCCAGCCCCGCACCCATGCCGGCGCCGCGCTCGACCAGGACCTCGTGGCCGTGGTGCACCAGCTCGGCGACCGACGAGGGCACCAGTCCGACGCGGTCTTCGTGATCCTTGATTTCCTTGGGAACGCCAACGCGCATTTTTCAGCTCAGAGCATATGACCCGCGCGCTCGGCCTTGGTGCGCAGGTAGTTTTCGTTGTGCCCATTGGCCGGGAAGGAGTGGGCCACCCGCTCGGCCACCTCGATGCCGTAGCGCTCGAGCTGGCTGATCTTCTGCGGGTTGTTGGTCATGAGCCGCACGCGCTTGATGCCCATGCGCGACAGCATGGTGGCGGCCGGCGCGTAGATGCGCTCGTCGGCATCGAAGCCCAGCTGCTCGTTGGCGTCGATCGTGTCGAAGCCGTCGTCCTGCAATTCATAGGCGCGCAGCTTGTTGACCAAGCCGATGCCGCGGCCTTCCTGGGCCAGATAGAGCAGCACGCCCGATCCCCGCTTGGCGATCTCGGCGATGGAGCCGCGCAGCTGCACGCCGCAGTCGCAGCGCAGCGAGCCCAGAAGATCACCAGTGAAGCATTCGGAGTGCAGCCGGATCAGCACCGGCTCGGTGGGGTCGATTTCGCCGACGACGATGGCGAGATGCTCCTTGCCGCCGTCGCTGGGACGCCAGGCAAGGATGCGGGCATTCTCCGCACCCTCGAGAGGCACGTGCGCCTGCGCCACCTGGTGCAGGTTGCGCGACGAGTTTTCCTCGTAGGCCAGCACGTCGACGGCATCGACATAGACCAGGTCCTGGTCGCGCGCCCAGTCGCGGCGCTTGTTCTTGGGATCGCCGGTCAGCGGG
>DATGZZ010000280.1:0-4226 GCA_035296945.1 Reyranella sp. | reverse complement strand
TAGCCGCGGCCGCGCACCATGAACTCGGCCTCGGCCATCTCGACGACCCGGCCGCCGGTCTCGCGGTTGGAGGCGCGCACGGCGTCGACGACGCGGGAGAGCGGCACGCCGTAGCTCCTGAGCTTCACCGGATCGACGACGATGTTGTACTGGCGCACGAAGCCGCCGACGCTTGCGACCTCGGCCACGCCGCGCGCCTTGGCGAGCCCGAAGCGCACGTACCAGTCCTGTTGCGAGCGCAGCTCGGCCAGGGTGCGGTTGGCGCCGACGACGGCGTATTGATAGACCCAGCCGACACCGGTCGCGTCGGGACCGAGCGTGGGCTTGACGTTGGCCGGCAGCTTCGCCGTGCCCGAGTTCAGGTATTCGAGCACGCGGCTGCGCGCCCAGTAGATGTCGGTGCCGTCCTCGAACACGACATAGACGAACGACACGCCGAAGAAGGAGAAACCGCGGACGACGCGGCTCTTCGGAACTGCCAGCAGCGCCGTGGTCAACGGATAGGTGACCTGGTCCTCGACCACCTGGGGCGCCTGTCCCGGCACCTCGGTGTAGACGATCACCTGGGTGTCGGAGAGATCGGGAATGGCGTCGAGCGACAGCCGGCCCACGGCGAACAGGCCGCCGCCCACGAGACCGGCCGTGGCGATCAGGATCAGCAGCAGGTTGCGCGCCGACCAACGGATGACGCCGGCGATCACTTGGCCTCTCCGAAGGCCGCCAGGGCCGCGCGGATGTTGCTCTCGGCATCGATCAGGAAGGTAGCCTGGGTCACCACCCTTTCGCCGGCCTGAAGGCCGTCCAGCACTTCGACATAGCCCGGCACCCGGACGCCCAGCCGGACGGGCCGCGGCTCGTAACGGCCCTCGCCACGCTCGACCAGCACGACCTGACGCCGTCCGCTGTCGATCACGGCCGACTCCGGCACGACGACGCGATGGCCCTCCAGAGGGGCGACGATCTCCACGGTGGCCGCCATCTCCGATCGCAGGCGGCCGTCGGGGTTCGGCACCTCGATGCGAAGCCGCGCGGTGCGGCTGTCCTTGCCGACGTTGGGATAGATGAACGTCACCTTACCGTCGAAGGGTTCGCCCGGCCAGGTATTGACCGTGACGCGCGCGCTGTCGCCGACTCTCACGAAGGCGAGATCCTGCTCGTAGACCTCGGCCATCACCCACATGTTGGAGGTATCGACGATACGGAACAGCGCATCACCCGGCTGGAAGTGCATGCCTTCGACGGCGATCTTGTCGATCACCGTTCCGGCTACCGGCGACGGAAAGACGACGGTGCGCGAGGGCGGGTCCCCACGGCGCAACTTTTCGAGGGCTGCTTCGGGAAAGGCGAGATACCGCAACTTGTCGGTGGCGTCGGCGCTGCGGCCGGCGACCCGCCATTGCTGCTGCAGGATGTTCAGTTCGGGGCTGTAGACGTCGAACAGATCCTGGCCAACCTTCACGATGTCGCCGGTGGCGTTGACGGCAAGCCTTTCGATCCAGCCGCTGAACTTCGGCGCCACGACGAACTGGCGGCGTTCGTCGAACTGCAGGCTGGCAAAAGCGCGCACGGTTCGCGAAAGGGTGCGCTGTTGCACCTCCTCGGTGCGGACGCCCAACCGCTGCACCTTGTCGAGGCTCACCTTGACGGTGCCCGGCGCTTCCCCGGCCGTGTCCTCGCAGACCGGGAGATAGTCCATGTTCATGGAATCCTTCTTGGGCACCGGCGAGGTGTCGGGCGTGCCCATCGGATTGCGGTAGTACTTCACCTTGCCGCCCGGGCAGGCGGGATCGGCCGCCTCAACGCCAGGTGCGCCGGCCAGGGCGATGCCAAAAATGGCGAACGCAGCGGCGCCGGCGATGCCGGACCGCAATCTTGCAACGACTGTCATGAATCCCTCCGCGATGCCGAACGCGGTTGCGCCGGCTCAAACTGACCCAAGAGCGGTCAGGCGCGCGGTGGGTAAGGGTCGGGTGGGCGGTCCAGGCCGCGAAGGACGACCTGCGTGGCGGGTCGCGACGGGGCGGATGCCGTTTGTTGAGGCAGGGCGACGAATGCTGCCGCCAGTGCCGGCGAAGCGGCGACGCAGGCGGATACACAAGTCGTGAGAGCCGGCGGACAAGGAGCACCCTTGCAGTCCGGACAATGGTCGCACGGCTCGGAGGCCGCGACCTGGGCCTGGGCCGGCAACGAGGCAACCACCGACAGGCTCGCCGCGAAAATGGCGAGACATCCCAGCAGACCGGCAAGGAGGCGCAGGCGTTTCACAGCTCCAATTTCGGGTGTCGGCGGCGGTCCCGCAAGTCACGTTTCGGTCACGCAGGGGAACGCAGGCGCCCATCTCACCCCCCATATTTCGAATATTCCAGAAATACCGTTTGACATTCCGAGCGACGCCTCCCAGATTGCTCTCATGAAGCTCGACGATGCCGCTGCCCGCCTGGAAGCCTTGGGCAACCCGACTCGCCTGAAGATCTACCGCACCCTGGTGCGGGCGGGTGAAGAGGGCATGGCGGTCGGCCGCTTGCAGGAGCGGCTCGACATTGCCGCCTCGACCCTCTCGCATCACCTCAAGGCGCTGATCGGCGTCGGCCTCGTCACCCAGACCCGCGAGGGCACGACACTGATCTGCAACGCCAGCTACGACGAGATGCACGGCCTGATCGACTACATGGTCGCGGAGTGCTGCGTCGAAGGTTCTTGCCCGCCCGCCATCGTGTCGAAGTTCAAGAAGGTCGCCTGAGTTTTTTTTGCCTTAGTATTTCGATGATTCTAGGAGAACTGGAGTAAGCCATGCCCGACTCGCTGAACAAGCCGAAGACCGTCGCCATCCTGGGCGCAGGCCCCGTGGGCCTCGCCGCCGCCGCGCACGTGCTGGAACGCGGCATGCAGCCGGTCGTTCTCGAAGCCGGCCCGCAGATCGGGCATGCCGTGCGCCAGTGGAGCCATGTGCCATTGTTCTCGCCGTGGGAATACGCCATCGACAAGGCGTCGGAGCGCCTGCTGGTGGCGGCCGGCTGGAACTCGCCGGCGCCCGACCAGTACCCGACCGGCGGTGAGCTTTTGGCGCAGTATCTCGAGCCGCTGGCCACGCGCACACCACTCAAGGACCACATCCGCACCTCGAGCATGGTGACCAGCGTCGGCCGTGCCGGCTTCGACAAGATGAAGAGCAACGGCCGCGCCTTCGAGCCCTTCACCATCCGCTACCAGAACGGCAAAGGCCCCGAGCAGCTCAAGGCCGATGCGGTGATCGACGCCACCGGCACCTGGTTCTCGCCCAACCCGGCCGGCGCCGACGGCCTGCCGGCGATCGGCGAACGCGAGATGCAGGAGCGCATCGCCTACGGCATGCCCGACGTGCTGGGCCGCGAGCGCGGCCGCTACGCCGGCCGCACCGTCGCCGTGCTGGGCGCCGGCCATTCGGCGATCGGCACGCTGATCGACCTCGTGCGCCTCAAGGAAGAAGCGCCGGCCACCGACGTCATCTGGCTGCTGCGCGGCGACAAACCCGAGAAGGCGTTCGGCGGCGGCGCCAACGACAAGCTCGCGGCGCGCGGCGCCCTGGGCACGGCCTTCGCCAAGCTGGTGATGGACGGGAAGATCTGCGTCGAGACCGGCTTCCGCGTCTCGCACATCGGCCGCGAGGCCGACAAGCTTCGCATCGGCGCGGGATCGTCGTGTTGCGGCCGCTTCGTCACTGTCGACGAGCTGGTCGTGGCGACGGGTTTCCGTCCGGATTTCGACTTCCTGCGCGAGGTGCGGCTGTCGCTGGATCCGGCCGTCGAGTGCCCGCCGACGCTGGCGCCGCTGATCGATCCCAACATCCACAGCTGCGGCACAGTGCGCCCGCACGGCGCGCGCGAGCTTGCCCAGCCTGAGCCCGGCTTCTACTTCGCCGGCATGAAGAGCTACGGCCGCGCGCCGACTTTCCTGATGCTGACGGGATACGAGCAGGTCCGCTCGATCGTGGCCGAGATCGCCGGCGACCATGAAGCTGCCGCTCGCGTCGAGCTGGTGTTGCCCGAAACAGGCGTCTGCTCGGGCCCCGGCCCGGAGGCCAACTTCACGAAGGCCGAAACAAGGGCGGCGGGATGCTGCGGCGGCCCGGCGCCGGAGCCGACTGCGGCCGAGACGCCGAGCGGCTGCTGCGTGGCCGACGTGAAGGCCAAGCAGGAGGGCAAGAAAGGCTGCGGCTGCTGATGACGCCGCCTAGTCCGCACGGCGTG
>DATGZZ010000279.1:0-4983 GCA_035296945.1 Reyranella sp. | reverse complement strand
CCAGTCCTCGACCTTGGCCTCCCAGATGTGGCCCGACGTTCCACCGCCCACGTCATTGACCAGGATGTCGAGTCGTCCGTGTGCCTTGAACGTCGCGGCAAACAGCGCCTTCACCGGCGCTTCCTCGGTCACGTCGGCGGCGATGGCCATCACCGGCCGCCCGTGCGCCTTGATCTGCCGCTCGGTCTCCGCGAGACCCGCTGCGTCGATGTCGGCGAGCACCAGCGAGGCGCCTTCCTCGCTCAACCTGAGCGCAATGGCGCGGCCCAGCCCGGCCGCCGCCCCGGTCACCAGCGCGATCTTGTTGGCCACCCTGCCTGTCGCCACAGTGCCCTCCCGTGCGATTGGCTGGCAGGTTAGGCACGCCTGTCGTATGGCTTCAATCGGCCAGGACGAAAACGGACCGGTGGACCGCATGGTGGAAGCAAGAGCGGCGATCGTTACAGGCGGTGCCGGCGGCATCGGCAAGTCGACCGTGCGTCGGCTGCTCGACAGCGGGCTTTCGGTCTTTGTCGTCGATGCCAACCAGGGCGCGCTCGACGCTCTGCGGTCGGAATTTGCCGGCTCGGCCGATCGGTTGGAGGTCTGGCGCGCCGATGTGACCGACGAGAGCCAGACGGTCGACGCGGTGAGCCGCGCCAACGAGCGTTTCGGCGGCATCTACGCTCTGGTGCACATCGCCGGCGGGGCCGGGCCAAAGCGGGCACGCGACATCGAGGAATTCCAGCTCCGCGACTGGACCCATGTCATCGATCTCAACCTGACCAGCGCTTTCCTGGCGGCGCGCGCCGCCGTTCCGCTGATGCGCGCGCAGCGCCGCGGCCGCATCGTGCTGTTCTCCTCGATCATCGCCGACGGCGAGAAAGGGCCGCTGACCACGGTCACGGGACGGCTGCCCTACGCCACGGCAAAGGCGGCGTTGCTGGGTTTCACCTCGCAGCTCGCCAAGGACCTGGCGGAGTGGGGCATCACGGTGAACGCGCTGATGCCCGGCCTGATCCTGGGTGACCAGGGCACGCGCATCCGCGACCGCTTCGACCGGCTGGAGCCGCAGGAGCGGGCGGCGATGCTCGCCCGCTATCCTGCCGGCAAGCCGGGCAGTGGCGATGACATCGCCGCAGTGGTCGACTTCTTGCTTTCTGAATCGGCCGGATTCATTTCAGGTGTCGCCTTGCCGGTCGACGGTGCCTACCGCTAGCGGCGAAAGCCGCATCGCAGTTGATCGCGGAGCGCTGTCGTTGACATCAAAGTGTCGCCTCCTAAGCTCGATTGGGTGTTTGGGGACGAAGGGGATTGGTCATGGCGCTGCACAGCAAGAAGGCAACTCGTCGTCACGTGATGGCAATCGGTGCCGCGGTGCTCATGGCTCCGGCCATCCGGCCTGCGCAGGCCCAGACCAAGACGCTGGTGATCGGCGGCTCTGTTCCGCTTTCCGGTGCAGCGGCGGAAACCGGGCTCAACGTCAACAACGGCTACATCACCGCCGTTTCCTACATCAACGACGTATTGGGCGGCGTGGAAATCGCGGGCGACAAGTACAAGATCGACCTGAAGCTGTTCGACGACGCCAGCGATCCGGCGCGCGCCACGACCTTGATCCAGCGCCAGATCGACGAGGGTACCAACTTCTTCCTGGGCTCGTTCGGTTCCAACATCGTGCTGCCCACGGCGGCAATCACCGAGCGCGCCAAGAAGCCCATGGTGCAGACCGGCGGCGGGTCGGATGCGATCTTCACCAAGGGCTACAAGTACATCTTCGGCATGTTCCCGCGCGCCACCCGGCAGTTCGCCGCGACGGCGGCCATGTTCAAGTCGCTGCAGCCTCTGCCGCAGACCTATTCGGTGGTGTGGACCAACGACGCCTTCTCCAAGACCGCGGCCGAGGGCGTGCGGATCTCGTGCGACGCGGCGGGCTTCAAGCGCATCGAGGGCTACGAGCTGCCGGCCAAGCCGACCGACGTGTCGAGCGTGCTGGGGTCGGTGCGCTCGACCAATCCGGACCTGCTGGTCTGCGTCATGCACGACCAGAACTCGCTCCTGGTGGCGCGCCAGATGGTCGCCACCAACACCAACGTGAAGCTCCTGTTCCAGGGGCTGGGCCCCCAGCTTGCCTCGTTCCGCGAGGCGCTGGGCAAGCAGTCCGACTATCTCTGCTGCTCGACCTACTGGGACGAGAACGTGGCCTTCAAGGACAAGTTCTTCGGCGATTCCAAGAAGTTCGTCGAGTACTACAAGACCAAGTTCACGCGCCCGATCGCCTATCACGTGGCGGGCGCGGCGGCCTGCATCGAGACCTACATCCTCGCCATGCAGGCGGCCAAGAGCACCAATCCCGAAGCCGTGCGCGACGCGTTGGCGAAGGCCGACTACGAGACCTTCTACAGCCGCATCAAGTTCACGCCGGAAGGCGACGGCGATGAGTTGCTGATGGGCGGCATGATCGGCCAGGTGCAGAAAGGCAAGCTCGAGATCGTCTTCCCGGCGGCCGCCGCGTCGGCCAAGCCGCTCTATCCGTCGCCGACCTGGGACAAGAAGGCGTGATTTCGCTGGGGGCGCGCCACTCCAGTGGCGCGATCTTCTCTCGCATCAACAAAGACGCGCGACTGGAGTCGCGCGCCCCCATCCCATGAACCTCATCGCGCAGACAGTGGCCGACGGCCTGGTGCTGGGTGGCATCTATGCCCTGGCCGCCGTCGGCTTCTCGCTGATCTTCGGCGTCCTGCACGTCATCAACCTCAGCCACGGCATCATCGTGCTGATGGGCGCCTACCTGGCGCTGATCTTCTCCGAGACGCTGCACATCGACCCGCTGCTCACCATGCCGCTGGTGATGGCGAGCCTGTTCGCCGTCGGCTATGTCTACCAGCGCTTCCTGATCCAGTACGCGGTCGACAGCTCGGCCTTCGGTTCGATTCTGCTGACCTTCGGCGTGGCGTTGATGATGCACAACATCATGATCTGGGTGTTTTCGCCCGACATGAAGAACATCACGCCGACCTACGCCTTCACCTCCGTCAAGCTGGGACCGATCGTGCTCGACGCGGTGCGCGTCAGTTGCCTGGTGGCGAGCCTGGTCCTGCTGAGCTGCCTGGCTGCCCTGCTGAAATTCTCGCCGCTTGGCCGCGTCATCCGGGCCACGGCCCAGCAGACGCTGGCGGCGCGTCTTTGTGGCGTGAACGTCCGTCATGTCTATGCACTCACCTTCGGCGTGTCGGCGGCCTTCGCTGGCGCCGCGGGCATCGTGATCGGCATCATCCTGCCCTTCTCGCCGGCCGACGAGGCGACCTGGACGCTGAATGCCTTCGTTGTCGTCGTGCTGGGCGGCGTCGGCAGCCCGGCCGGCGCCCTGATCGGCGGCCTGCTGCTGGGCGTCGTGAGCACGCTCACCGCGCAGTACATCGGCCCGTCCTTCCCCAACGTGACGATGTTCCTGCTGCTGGTCCTGCTGCTCCTGGTCCGACCGCAGGGCCTGCTGGGCAACGCCTTCGCGCCCTCGCGATGAATAGGGCGCGATGACCCAGCGGCCCGCGCTTTTCGTGGCGATCATCCTGGCGGCCGCCGTCGTGCTGGCGGCGCTCCCCCTGGTGCTGCCGCCGTTCTACGTGCGCGTCGGCCAGCTCATGATCTATTCCGCGGGGCTGGCCGTCGCCTGGACCATCCTGGGCGGCTTCGCCGGCTACGCGAGCTTCGGCAATGCCGCCTTCATCGGTGTCGGTGCCTTCGCCGCCGGCCTGGTCGAGGAACGCTTTGCCGGCCTGCCCACGCCGCTCCTTCTGCCGCTCGGCCTCGTGGTGGGTGGGCTGGCCTGCGCCATCCTGTCGGCCGCGGTCGCCTATCCCATCCTGCGCCTGCGCGGCACCTTCTTCGCCATCGCCATGCTGGGCGTCTGCCACGTCTGCGCCGAGCTCAACAACAACCTCGACGTCCTGCAGGGCTCGCTCGGCCTCAACTTCCCGTCGATCACGCCGGCCGGCTGGGATCCCGCCACCTTCTTCTACGAGCTCTACCTCGTGGCCGGCGTGATCGTGTTCCTGATCGCCTGGCAGATCCAGCGCAGCCGCTTCGGCGCCGGCCTTTTGAGCATCCGCGAGGACGAGGACACCGCCCGCATGCTGGGTGTGCCGACCGAGCGTTACAAGCGCATCGCCTTCGTCGTCAGCGCCGTGCTGACCGGCCTATTGGGCGTCATCTACGCCCATTCGCTGGGCTACATCACGACCGATTCGGTCTACCGCGACGACACCAACCTCAACCTGATCGTCTACTCGCTGCTGGGCGGCCTCGGCACGCTGTTCGGTCCGGTGATCGGCGCCTTCATGCTGGTGTTCATCACCCAGGTCGTGCTGGCCCGGCTGCTCGACTTCCACCTCTTCGCCACCGGCCTGCTGCTGGTCGTGCTGGTGCTGGCCGCCCCCGGCGGCGTGCTGGGCTTCGTGAAGAGCTGGCGACTGAAGCGTCGCCACGCCGCCAAGGTGCCGGCCGAATGAGCGCGCCCATCCTGCGCGTCGAGGCGCTGAGCAAGCGCTTCCGCGGCCTGCTCGCGATCGCCGACGTCTCCTTCGCCGTCGAGCCGGGTTCGATCACCAGCGTGATCGGTCCCAACGGCGCGGGCAAGTCGACGCTGTTCAACCTGGTGACGGGCTATCTCCCGCCGACCGCCGGCACGGTCTCGTTCAAGGAACGGACGATCACCGGGCTGGCCACGAACCGCATCGCCGAGCTTGGCGTCTCGCGCGCGTTCCAGATCGCCCGCCCGTTCCGCGACCTCAGCGTGGCGGAAAATGTGCGCATCGGCGCCCTGTTCGGCAAGGCGGGCGCGCGTGACGTGGCGCGCACGACGCGGGATGCCCTCGATCTCGCCGGCATCGCTCATCTTGCCGAGGAGCCGGCGAGCGTGCTGACCGTGGGCCAGCTGCGCCATCTCGAGGTGGCGCGCGCCATTGCCACCCGCGCCGATCTCCTGCTGGCCGACGAACCCTGCGC
>DATGZZ010000278.1:0-8703 GCA_035296945.1 Reyranella sp. | reverse complement strand
AGGCCTACGACCAGTCGCGCTGGATCGTCGAGCCGTGGCGGCTGTTCGACTGTTGCCAGGAGAACGACGGTGCTGCCGCGCTGATCGTCGTGCCGGCCGAGGAGGCGCGCGCCTTCAAGCACAAGCCCGCCTACCTGCTGGGCTCCGCGCAAGGCTCGGAGTATCGCAACGGGGCGCGCAGCCACAATGCGCCGCTTTACGCCACCTCGAGCTTCACCACGGTGGCGCCGCAGCTCTACGACATGGCGGGCGTGAAGCCGAAGGATGTCGACGTGGTGCAGAGCTACGAGAACTTCACCGGCGGCGTGCTGATGAGCCTGGTCGAGCACGGCTTCTTCACGGCCGAGGAGGCCAACGACTTCCTGACGCCCGAGAACCTGATGGCGCCCACCGGCAAGCTGCCGCTCAACACCTCGGGCGGCAATCTTGCCGAATGCTACATGCACGGGCTGGAGCTGCAGATCGAGGCGGTGCGACAGATCCGCGGCGCCTCGACGGCGCAGGTGCCCAAGGCCGACGTCTCGATGGTGATCTCCGGCCCCATGGTGACGCCGGTCTCCAGCATGATCTTTGGCACGGAGGCCACGCTGTGACCTACTTGCCGAACGGGCTGCCGATTCCGGTGCCGGAGAATGACGGGCTCGACAAGCCCTACTGGGACGCCACACGCCGCAGCGAGCTTTTAGTCCAGCGCTGCAAAAAGTGCGGCACGTTCCAGTGGGGGCCGGAGTGGATCTGCCACAAGTGCCTGTCGTTCGACGTCGACTGGCACAAGGTGTCGGGCAAGGGCCGCATCTACAGCTGGGAGCGGCCCTGGCATCCGGTGCATCCGGCGCTGAAGGAACATGGGCCCTACATCGTCGTGCTGGTCGAGCTGCCCGATGCCGGCAACGTCCGCATGCTTGGCAACCTGTTAGGCGATCCCAAGCAGGAGGTCCGCATCGGCGCCGACGTCCAGGCCGTGTTCGAGCCGCACGACGACGCCAAGCCGCCCTTCACCCTGGTGCAGTGGAAACTGGCTTAGGTCTTTGCTGGGAGCGCGCCACTCCGTGGCGCTCTTTGTTGATCACACAGCGTGAGCGCCACGGAGTGGCGCGCTCCCAGCAAAGAGCAACTAAAGGGTTGCGTATAGGCCCGACATTGCCTATATCAACAGGCAACCAGGAGGTTGCCTATGACCGATCGCATCGAAAGGACCGTGGATCTCAAGGCCCCCGTCTCGCGCGTCTGGAAGGCGCTGACCGACCACAAGGAATTCGGCTCATGGTTCCGGGTGAACCTCGACGGGCCCTTCGTACCGGGCGCCGTGTCGCGCGGCCACATCACCTATCCCGGCTACGAGCACCTCAAATGGGAGGCTGTCGTGCAGAAGGTCGAGCCTGAACGATTGTTCTCCTTCACCTGGCATCCCTATGCCGTCGAGCCCGGCACCGACTACAGCAAGGAGACGCCGACCCTGGTCGAGTTCACCCTGGAGAAGACGGCGACGGGCACGCGCCTGCGCGTGGTCGAGTCCGGCTTCGACAAGCTGCCGGCGCATCGCCGCGACATCGCCTTCCGCAGCAACGAGGGCGGCTGGACGGAGCAGATGAAGAACATCGCCCAATACCTCGAGCAGCATGCCTAGCGCCGCTGCGGTGCTGCGCACCCGCGCCTCGGTCTTCGCGGCACTCGGCGACGAGACCCGGCTTGGCCTGCTGGCCAAGCTCACCAACGGCGAGCCGCTGTCGATCGCGCGGCTCACCGAGGGCACGAAACTGACGCGCCAGGCGGTGACCAAGCACCTGCGGGTGCTGGAGGACGTGGGCGTCGTCTTCTCGGTGAAGGCCGGCCGCGAGAGCCGCTTTGCCCTCGATCCCCGGCCGATCGTGAGCGCCCAGGAATACTTGGAGCACGTCTCGCGGCAATGGGATATCGCGCTGGCGAGGCTGAAGGCCCTGGTCGAGGGGACCTGAACGGCCTTATCCTCGGCATCATGTGGGCGCTGTTCGTGGCCATCGTCTACTTCGGGACCTTCCTGATCATCGGATGGGTGGCCAAGCGCGTGCTCGACCGCTGGATGGACCAGCGAGGCGTCGAACTCTCCGAGGTGCAGAAGCAGGCAGGCCGCCGCGGCGAGCGCACGGTGTTCCTGCTGGGCGCCTGGCGCAAGGAAGCGGATCCCTAGGCGGCCTCGGCGATGTCCAAAACCTCCAGTGAGCGGATTTCGTCGGGCTCACCCGCATAGATCACCAGTGCCATCGTCTCCTCGGCAATCATGGCGCTGTGCGGCTGGCCCTTGGGGTTGAGCCCGTAGCCGCCCGTGCCCTGCGCGCGCTCGCCACTCTTGGTGCTGCGGCCGCCCTGCAGCGAGAAGACGTGCTCGTCAGAAAGTGCCACGGCCACGATCTTGATCAGCTTGCCGGGCGGCGGCGTCATCTTCACCAGCCAGGCGATGCCGCCGCCGTCCTTGCGGCGGTCGCTCAGCACCTTGAGCTGCACGATGTCCTTGCCGTCGTAGACGGCTGCCGGTCCGTAGAACGGGACGGCGGACGACCATTCCATGGTCGTGTAATCGATGCGCATCGAGGCCATGACGTCCTCCTTTTGTGAGACATCAACCTAACGCCCGGCTGCTGACAACGTTGTGTCAGCAGCAAAGCCGTGGGCTGTCATGCTGCCAAAGATACTAGAGTTATTGACCGCAACTAGAGTACTATCTATACTCGGGCTCGTCTGTCGCTCTTTGCATCGTTCATCTGACAATACCGCGGATGGGAATCCCTGAAGGAAACCACCGTGCCGAGTCACGGCACGGGGTTTCCTGCGGGGGCTTACTGTCCGTCGCTTGCGCGCGCGCCGGCGCTACTGCCCCAATCCATGGGGGGTTGGGCTTCCACGCCACACCACGCTCTCTGCCGGAAATACCGGGAATGCCGGAAAGTCCGATCTTTGCCAGCAGTGCATGCACGCCCCGCCTGCACCGCTCGATCAATTGCTCTTCAGAATCTTCGCCGCAGCGTCAGCGTACACTTGGCAGCCCAGCACGATGTCCTCGTCCGCCGTGTTCTCCGTGAAGTGATGCGAGATGCCGCCGATCGACGGCACGAACATCATGGCCGACGGCAGGCGCTGGGCCAGGATTTGAGCGTCGTGGCCGGCACCTGACGGCATGCGCATGTGCTGGCCGGCGGCGTGCGTTTCGGCGGCGTCGTCGAGCGCCTCCTGCAGGCGTTCTTCCATGAGCGCCGGCATGGTGCGGCTGAGGTTGACGCACTCGATCGAACAAGGCCCGCGCTTGTTGTGCGCGGCGACGATCTCCTCGAGACAGGCCTCCAGGCGCTTCAGCACCGCCACGTCGGCGTCGCGGAACTGCAGGATCATCTCGGCCTTGCCCGGGATGATGGCGGCGGCGCCGGGCTCGACCGTCATCTTGCCCACGGTCCATACGCTGCGCGGGCCGGCCAGGGCCGGGAAACGCTCCATCACCTCGTTGTAGAGCCGCATCATGGCGACGCCGGCATCCTTGCGGATCGGCATCGGCGTGGTGCCGGCATGGTTCTGGATGCCGCTGAAGGTCAGGCGATAGGCGTAGATGCCGACGATCGCGGTGACGACACCGATGCGCTTGCCCGACGACTCCAGCAACCCGCCCTGCTCGATATGGGCTTCCAGGTAGCAGCGATAGCGTCCCTCCTCGAGCTGCACGCGCGGCACCTTGTCGAGGCCGGCGGCCTTCAGCGCATCGCGCATGGTGCTGCCGTCGTCGCGATGACGGGCATTGTCGATGTCGGCTTCGGTCGTGCGGCCGATAAAGCTCTTGGAACCCAGCATCTGGCCCCAGTGGCCTTCCTCGTCAGCCCATGAGGCGACGTCGACGGCGAGGTGCGCGGTGTCGGGATCCTCGGCGAGCGCGCGCGCCACTTCGAGGCCATAGATCACGCCCATCACGCCGTCGAGCCAGCCGCCGCGCGGCTGGGTGTCGGTGTGCGAGCCCATCAGCAGCCGCGGCCCGCTCTTGGGGCTGCGGCCGATGACGTTGCCGATGCCGTCGATCACCGGCTCCAGCCCGGCCTCCTTCATGCGGCCGGCGAGCCAGTGCCGGCTCTCGATGTCCTGCGGCGACAGGTGCGGGCGATGCACGCCGGTCTGGTAGCGGCCGAAATCGGCGATGCGGCGCAGGTCGGCCAGCAGGCGTTCACCATTGATCTTGGGCATTGCCGAAACTCCTCATGCTGGCTTGCGCTGCGACCATCCGATGGAGAGGCCGCCACAGATGAACAGGATGCCGGTCAGCACATGGGGCTGACCGCCGCTCGTCTTGTCGGTCAACGCCGCTGGGCCTCATTCAGCGCGCGCCAGACGCGTTCCGGAGTCGCCGGCATGTCGATGGCCTCGACGCCGGCTGGCCTGAGCGCATCGAGGATGGCCGCCATCACGGTCTGCGGGGCGGCGATGCAGCCCGCCTGGCCCGAACCCTTGACGCCCAGCGGATTGGCCGCGGTCGGCCGCTCGATCAGCTCGATGTCGAAGGCCGGCAGGTCGTCGGCACGCGGCAAGGCGTAGTCCATCAGCGAGCCGCTCAGCAGCTGGCCCGACGAAGCGTCGTAGACGGTGTGCTCGACCATCGCCTGGCCGATGCCCTGGGTCACCCCGCCCTGCACCTGGCCCTCGGTCAGGAGCGGATTGATCAGGCGGCCGTAATCGTCGACCGCGGTGTAGCGCACCAGCGCGGTCGCGCCGGTCTCGGGATCGACCTCGACCTCGGCGACATGGCAGCCGCTGGGAAAGGTGAAGACGTCGGTCATGTTCATCACGTGCATGCCCAAGCCCCCAGCCGGATCTGTCGTCATGCCGTCCGGCAGGTTGGCCGGATCCTCCGCACTCCTGGCCAACGCCGGCAAGGCGATCGCGCGCCCACTGTCCTTGGCACTTCCCTGCACCGCGAAACGCCCGTCGGCGAAGACCAGCTCGCCTTCCGACGCCTGCAAGAGATGGGCCGCGAGTGTCCGCGCCTTTGCAAGCGTGGCATCGATTGCCTTCACGACGGCGGCGCCGCCCATGTGCATGGAGCGCGCGCCGCCATGACCCGCCCCGCTCTTCACCTGGCCGGTGTCGGCCTGGACATAACGGACCGCCTCGATCGGCACGCCGAGCCGGTCGGCCGCGATCTGGGCGAAGGCGGTCTCGTGGCCCTGGCCGTTGGACTCCGTGCCGACCGCGACCATGACCCTGCCGTCGCTCTCGAAGCGCACCTCCGCCCCTTCATTGGGCGCACCGCGCGAGGTCTCGAGGAAGCAGGCCACGCCCATGCCCAGCAGCTTCCCCCGCGCCTTGGCCGCCGCGCGCCGCGCGGCAAAACCCTTGGTGTCGGCGCGCGCCACGGCGGCATCGAGATTGGCGACGAAGCCACCCGAATCGATCGCCATGCCGAGCGCCGTCCTGTGCGGGAACGAGGCGATCAGGTTCTGACGGCGCAGCTCGGCAGGATCGCGGCCGAGCTTGCGCGCCGCCGCCTCGATGGCGCGCTCGATGATGTAGTTGGCCTCGGGCTTGCCGGCGCCGCGATAGGCGTCGACCGGCACGGTGTTGCTGAACGCGCCGCGGATGTCGACGGCGATCGCCGGGATGTCGTAGACGCCGCCCTGCGCCGTCGAGGCGGCGACCACCGAGGCGCCCGGCCCGTTGCCCGAGAGATAGGCGCCGAGATTGGCGACCATCTTCACGTCGAGCGCCAGCAGACGGCCGTCGGCGGCGAGCCCGAGCTTCGCTTTTGCCGCGATATCGCGGCCCTGCGCGCCCATGACGAACTCCTCGGCCCGATCGGCCAGCCAGCGCACCGGCCGGCCGAGCCTGCGCGCGGCAAACAGCAGCAGGATCCATTCGGGATAGAGGAAGTTCTTCATGCCGAAGCCGCCGCCGACGTCGGGCGCGTGGACGCGAACGCGCTCGAGCGGCAGCTTGAAGATGAACTCGGCGAGCTGGCGGCGAATGCCGTGCACGCCCTGCCCCGTCAGCTCGAGGTCCATCGTGCCGGTCGCGGCGTCGAAGCGGGCGATGCCGGCACGCGGCTCGATTGGCGTCACGATGATGCGGTTGTTCATCACCTCGACCTCGACGATGTGCGCGGCCTCGGCCATTGCCTTCGCCACCGCATCGGCGTCGCCGCGCTGGACGTGGTAGGCGAGATTGCCCGGCGCCTCGGGCCAGATCGCCGGCGCCCCGACGGCGAGTGCCGCGAGGCCGTCGACCACGGCGTCGAGCGCGTCGTAGTCGACCTCGATCAGCTCGGCCGCCTCGCGTGCGGCCTCCGCACTGTCGGCCACGACGAAGGCCACCGGATCGCCGACATGGCGGACGCGGCCATCGGCCAGCGCCGGCCGCGGCGGCACGATCATGGGCTTCACCGCCGCCAGGCACGGCATGTGGCCCAGCCCCTCGGCCGCAAGGTCGGCATGGGTGTAGACGGCACGCACGCCGGCAAGCGCTGCCGCCGGCGAAACGTCGATCCGCGTGATGACGGCATGGGCATGCGGCGAGCGCAGGACGTGGCCGTGCAGGCAATCCGCAACGGCGATGTCATCGACGTAGCGGCCGCGGCCGGTCAGGAACCGCGCGTCCTCGAGCCGGCGCAGCGATTGGCCTATCATCGGGTTAATCATCTTTTGTTGAGTGCTATTGCCCATGTCGCTCCGCCCGATAAGCTCCCGCCCAACCATAGGAGGGATCATCCATGATCGACCTGCATTACTGGCCCACGCCCAACGGCAAGAAGGTCACCATCCTGCTCGAGGAATGCGGCCTGCCCTACAAGATCGTACCCGTCAACATCGGCCGCGGCGATCAGTTCAGCAAAGAGTTCCTCGAGATGAACCCCAACCATCGCATGCCGGTGATGGTCGACCATGAGCCGAAAGGCGGCGGCCAGCCGATCGCGCTCTTCGAGTCGGGCGCCATCATGATGTACATCGCCGAGAAGGCCGGGAAGTTCTATCCGCAGGACGTGCGCGCGCGCTACGACGTGAACCAGTGGCTGATCTGGCAGATGGCCAACCAGGGGCCCAAGAGCGGCGAATGCGGCCACTTCCGCCGCGTCGACCAGGCGAAGGAAGGCGACCAGAAATACGCCATCACGCGCTTCACCGACGAGGTCAATCGCCTCTACGGCGTGCTGAACAACCAGCTCTACAAGCACAAGTACGTCGCGGGCGACCAGTACACGATCGCCGACATGATCTGCTATCCGTGGACCATCAACTGGAAGTTCCAGGGCCAGGACATCGAGGAGTTCAAGTACTTCAAGCGCTGGTTCGAGGAGATGGGCGCCCGGCCTGCGGTGCAGAAGGGCATGGCGGTCGGCGCCGATCTCTCGGTCGACAACACCAAGCTGCCGCCCGAGGAGCAGGCCCGCATCCGCAAGATGCTCTACAACCAGCGCGCCCGGCCGGTACCGGCGTAGAAGGAGCCGGCGTAGCGCGCCTTGCCGGACCGCGAGCCCAGGAGGCCCGCGGTCCGCAAGAACCTAGACCAGCGTCACCTTGCCGGTGGCGATGTCGTACACGCCGCCCACGACCTTCAGCTTCTTGGTCGCCACCATCTCGGCCAGGATGGGCTGGGCTTCGGCGAGGTGCCGGACGTTGGACCGCACGTTGGCGATGACCGCGCGCTGATTGAGGTCCGCGCCCGGCTGCTTGAGGACCGGTTCGATGCCGGGCTTCATCGCCCGCACCAGGTCGGCGATGTGCCCGGGCAGGGTGTTGCCCTTCTGCAGAGCCTCGACGGTGGCATTGACCGCACCGCAGCTCGTGTGGCCCAGCACCATGATCACCTTGGTGCCGAGCACGGCGGCGCCGTATTCCAGGCTGCCCAGTCCCGCGGTCGTGACGAAGTTGCCGGCGACGCGCACCACGAAGAGATCGCCCGGCGGCTGATCGAAGGCGAGCTCCGGCGCGACCCGGGAATCGGCGCAGCCGAGGATGGCGGCGAACGGCGCCTGGCCGCTCGCCCGGGCGGCCCGGCTGGCCGAGAAGTCGCGCTCTTTCATCTGATTGGAGGCGTAACGGGCATTGCCCTCGACCAGGAGCTTCAGCGCCGCATCCGGTGTTTCGGCGGCCCTCGTCGGCTGCGCCTGCGCAACACCGGCAAGTGGTGCGGCAGCCATCGCAGCCAAGCCCGCTCCCAGCATGGCACGGCGAGACAATCCAACGGCAAGACAAGCGTTACACATAGACACTCCGTTGAAATGACCGGAGCACCTTATTCTCGCGCTCATGGCTCATGCAATGACGACAAACGCATAACCGAAGGGCTCGCCGGCCAGCCGCAACGGCGAACCGACGCATATCGTTCAAGGCCAGGACAAGCATGGAGCGTTTCGTGCCGGCGCCGTTCGCGTACGTCCTGCTGTACGTTACATTGTACGGCGCTTTCGGCGTGGCCTCGCCGTACTGGCCGAAGCTCTTCGAAAGCAAAGGGCTGACGCCGCAGCAGATCGGGCTGATCCTCGCCGCCGCTCTGGTGATGCGCCTGGCGGCCGGGCCCGTGCTCGGACGGCTCGCCGACCTGCTGGGCTCGCTGCGCCTTGTTCTCGCAAGCTGCATCGTCGCGGCGGCGGCAGCGGCGGCCGCATACACGTGGGCCGATACTTTCTGGCTCGTTCTGCTGATCGCCCTCGCTCAGGCGGCCGCCCTCGCGCCGACCACGTCCCTCGCCGATGCGTTGACA
>DATGZZ010000277.1:0-5074 GCA_035296945.1 Reyranella sp. | reverse complement strand
GTCCATCGATGTCGGCGCGCGAGACCGGGCCTTCGGCCGTCACGACGATCAGCCGCTCGCGCGAATCGATGAACCAGTGAAGCGCCATCCTGCTCAGTCTACGCGAAAACAGTTGCGAGAATAAATTACTTCAGTTATTGTGTTATTGAACGAACAGAGACCTGCCGGCACTCGGGCGATGTCGCACATGTCGCTATTCAGGCGACAGGCGACCGGCGCTGCCGGCCGCGAACAAGGAAGGTGCTGCAACGAGTTAGCTGTCCGGCCTCAGGTGAACTGCGAAAGCGATCCGAGAGTCCGACCCGCAAGCGTTTGGCGCTCCAGCGATTCACCGCGAATCTGTGTCGAATCCGTCATAAACCCGCCGGAATCCATCGGCGTTATAGTGACCTCAAAGCAACAACCGGAAGACCATGGGCGACCGCCCGACTCTGATCCTGACGACGCGATTGGGCGTACGGCCATTGGGCGTACGCGGCGATGCCCTCCACAACGTGGCGGGGCAGCTGCTGGCGGTCATCCGCCGCCGCCTGGGCGATGGGCCCGCCAACCTGCTGGCCGAACCGCAGCTGCGTGAGGGCGGCGACGGCATCGACTGGTATGCCGCCCGCTCAGGCGAGGTCCGCCGCTTCGCCGATCTCAGCGAAAGCGAGCGCGCCGCCACCCTGGAAACGATCGACACGCGCTTGGCGGCCATCCGGTCCCTGGGCGCGGTACTGAAGGAATCGACGGGCAGCGAAGAGGCGCGCCTGATCGGCCGCTCGCTCGAGCTGGCCACGGCGCGCCCGTCCGACGACTTCATCTTCCTGGTCGATGGCGAGCCGGTGATCGCGGCCTGGGGTTACGAGGCCGACGCTGTCGCGGGCCTTGCCCCCTTCGCACCGCCGCCCGTGCCGGTACCGCCGCGGCCTGCGCCGGCCGTGCTGGCGAGCGCGCCCGCGGCCGTGCTGCCCGCCCGGCTTGCCTGGGCGCCGTGGCTGAGTGCGCTGCTGTTTGGCCTACTGCTCCTGCTGCTCCTCCTGATCACCTCGTGGCTGCTGCGCGCCTGCGCGCCCGTCGATCCCTCGCTCAACATCGCCACCTTGGAGACACCCGCTCCGCCCGCGCCCGAACCGCCGCCCGATCCCACGCCGCTCCTGAAGGCTTCGCTCGATTCGGAGGCGGCCGACCAGAACAAGCTCAAGGCCGAGCTCGCCGCCCTCGAGGCCGAGCTCAAGGACAAGGTGGCGATGTGCAAGCCGATCGAGCCGCCCAAGCCGCCACCGCCCCCGCCGCCACCCCCGGTGGCCAAGGCGCCGCCGCCTCCGCCGCCGCAACAGCAGGCCGCTGTGCCGCAGGCGCCAACGGCGCCGCCCACCAACCGGCCGCCGCCGGGCCAGCTGCCCTGCAACTGGTCGGGCGATTCGGGCGGCGAGGGCGTCACCCGCAACCGACACTATCTGGGGGACAAGCCCGGTTTCGTGGGCATCAACTACAACCTGTATGTGAAGCCCGACGACATCAAGGTGATGTATCGTGGCCAGAACATCGCCGGCACCGGCGGGCCGCGCAGCGGGCGTGGCGGCTTCGGCTTCAATTGGAACCCGGTTCCCGGGGATTATTCGGTCGACGTCATCGTAACAGGTGAAATGTGGGGCACGCGCTGGACGTACGCCATGGTTTGCCCGCGTTAAGGATCTGAGATGGCTGCTGGTCCCCTTCTCATCAGTGAACCGCTGCAGCGCTACCGCGCGCTGGGCCTGGCGGGCGACCCGGTGTGGCGCGCCGCGGGGCAATTGCGCGCGGCCATCGCCCAGCGCCTGTCGCGCAAGCATGCCGACTTGCTCGCTGTGCCCGAGGTCGATCCGACCGGCCGGCGCATCGACTGGTACGCACCTTTCGAGGGCCAGGCGCGCAAGCTCGCCGAGCTCGACGAAAGCGAACGCCAGGCGATCCTGAACGACGTCCATCGCCTCCATAGCGAGATCACCGGCCTGGCCGATTCGATGGACGAGCCGCAGCGCTCGACCGCCGAACGCAACTTCGCCCGCCTGCTGCGCCATGCGCTGACCGCGCCGGGCGAGGACACGCTCTACGTCGTCGACGGCAAGCCCGTCATGACCTTCTGGGGCTTCTCGGCCGACGCCAACCTGCCCGGCGTCTTCCTGGCGAGCCCACCCGTCGCGCCACGGCCCAACGTTGGTCCGCGGGTCATGCCCGAAGCCGTGATGGCGTCGGCACCTGCAGTCGTTGCCGCCGGCACTCGTTCGGCGTGGTGGCAGTGGCTGCTGCTCGCCGTGCTGTTGCTGCTGTTGTTGGCGCTGCTTGCCTGGTTGGTGCGTCCTTATCTGCCGCGCCTGGAGCCGTGGCTCGAGGCTGAGGCGCGTGATCGGGCGCTGAGCCTCGCCGTCCGCCAGCCGGTCGAGCTGCAGAAGGCGCGCTCCGACACGCTGCAGCAGGACAACGAGAACCTGCGGCTCGAGCTCGCCCGCCTGACCGACGAGGCGTCGCGGCGCGGCGCGGACTGTGCGGCCGCCGTGGTCGTACCGGGCGGTGTCGTTGTCGCCGACTCCAATGCGCCGATCGAGCGCGGCGCTGCGCCGGACGCACCGGCGGCCGGTCCTGGCGCCGCCATGGCCGACAAGGACGCCGGCAAGGACCCGCCGCAGGGCAAGGGTCCCGACGACAAGGACGTCGGCAAGGGCAACATGAAGGGCCCGGACCCGCAGGATAAGGGCGCCCAAGGTCCGCAGGACAAGGGCGGCCCGGACAAAGGCAACGACAAGAACACGGCGGGCAACGATCGCAAGAAGGACGAGCCCAAGCCCATGACCGTGCCGCCCGAGGCCAAGCAGAAGCAGGACCTCGCCTTCCTCAAGGGCGACTGGCGCTCGCGCACGGGCCTGGCCACCGCCACCGGCGAGCGCGACCTCAGGCCCAATTACACGCTTGATGACAAGGGCAAGGGCAAGGTCACCTTCGTGCAGAAGAACGGCACGACCTGCGAGGCGCCGGCCGAGGCGCGCTGGGACGGCTCCAAGCTCATGATCGAGGAAAAGGCCAATCCCAAGTGCGCGGATGGCAAGACCTATGCCCGTAATACGGTAAACTGCGAGGTCGGCCAGGATGGCGTGGCCAAGTGCACCGGAAGTCAACCGGGTGACAAGCGTAGCTACAACGTGCAGTTCGGCCGTTGACTCCTTGGATTTGTGCCACATTTTGATCTGACATGAGTGACCTTGCCCGCCTGCCGAGCTATCCCAGCCCGACGACGCTGATTGCCCGCTCGGGCATTCAGTTCCTCGATTTCGGCTTCGATCCCGTGCGCCTGAAGGTGCGCGAATGGGGCTTCCATGACGCCGCGGCCAGCAAGGCCGTCGACGACCTGGTCCAGCTCGACTTCGACGAGGTGCGCGGCCAGTACGAGGTGGTCGAGAACGGCCGCCGCCGCGCCGCCGAACCCAACCTCGTGGTCACCGCCAAGGACGCCCTGGCGCCCTTTCTGGACAAGTGGGTGCCGGTGCCCTTCCTGCAGGTGCGGCCCAACAACCAGTTCCGCGAGGGCCCGGCCGACTGGGCGCGCGTGCGCGTGGTCGATCTCGAGTCGCGCTACGGCGCGGGCTACCGCGACGAGCAGGGCCACCGCTATCGCTGCGTGCTCGCCTTCGACACCGGCCTGATCGCCGAGGCCGAGGGCCGCGCCTATCTCGCCCCCTCGCCCAAGGACGTGACGTCGGGCGCATTGTTCGCGCTGGCGCCCCAACAGCGCGCCAACCATTGGCTGCTGCGCCAGAGCTGGATGACGCAGTGGCTGGAGGAGCTGTTCCGCGAACTGCATCCGCGCGCCACGCTCGAGGAGATCGAAGGCGACATCAAGCAGAAGCCGCAGGAAGCCGTTGCCCGGTACCTCGCCTTCTTGGGCCTGCTGGCCGATGCCGTGCACTTCCCGCCGATCAAGCTGGTCGGCGACGCCGAGCGGCCGGGCCGCGGCGCCATCGAGGTCGACCTGGTGCTGGATGTCGGCAACTCGCGCACCTGCGGCCTGCTGATCGAGGCGGCAGGCGAGCTGGGCGTCAATCTCAACGACTCCTATGAGCTTGCCCTGCGCGATCTCTCGCATCCCGAGGTCGTGCACACCAAGCCGTTCGAATCGCGCGTCGAGTTCGCCCAGGCCTGGTTCGGCAAGAACCACCTGTCGCGTCTCGGCGGCCGCGCCGATGCCTTCGTCTGGCCAACCATGACGCGGGTCGGCCCCGAAGCCACGCGGCTGGCCGCACGCCGCCGCGGCACCGAGGGCAACACCGGCATGTCGAGCCCCAAGCGCTACCTGTGGGACGAGGAGCCGCAGGCGCGCGAATGGCGCTTCAACATCGCCTACGCCCAGGACCAGACGGCGATGCCCGCCGCCGCCGGCCCGATGGCCCAGCTGGTCAACCAGAAGGGCGAGCCGCTGCACCTGGTCGAGCCCGAGGCCGACAGCGCCGACCATCTGCCCGTCTTCGAGCCGCTCTACTCGCGCTCCTCGATCATGACCTTCGTGCTGTCGGAGGTCCTGCTGCAGGCGCTGACCCTGATGAACTCGCCGCAGCAGCGCGGCCGTCGCGCCCACGCCGAGACGCCGCGGCGGCTGCGCCGCATCGTGCTCACCTTGCCGACCGGCATGCCGCTCGCCGAGCGCCTGATCTTCCGCAAGCGCGCCGAGGCCGCGCGCGATCTCGTCTGGATGATGCTGGGCTGGAAGCTCGACGATCCCGCAGCGCCCGCCCCGCGCGTGCTGACCGACTGGGATGAGGCCTCCTGCACCCAGCTCGTGTATCTCTACACCGAAGTGGCGCGCAATTTCGGCGGCGACGCCCGCCGCTTCTTCCAGGTCACCGCCAAGCCGCGCGGCAAGGCCTTCGACGGCAAGCTCTCGATCGCCAGCATCGATGTCGGCGGCGGCACGACTGACCTCATCATCAACTCCTACGGCCTCGAAGGCGCGGGCACGTCGGTCACGCTCTTCCCTGAGCAGAGGTTCCGCGAGGGCTTCAACGTTGCGGGCGACGACATCCTGCTGCGCGTCGTGCAGGCCCACCTCCTGCCACCGATCGAG
>DATGZZ010000276.1:0-5552 GCA_035296945.1 Reyranella sp. | reverse complement strand
AACGGCTACATCGTCAGCCTCTATCCCATGGGCGCGATGATCGCGACGCCCGCCTTCCATGCTTGCAACGAGGCCTTCGGCTGGCGCACCACCCTGGGGGGCCTCGCGACCGTGCTGGTGGCCTGCGGGATCGCGGCGGCGCTGCTCGCCCGCCACGGCGGCGCGCGCCTGATCGCGCCCGCGAGCAGTGCCACGACAGCGCCGGCACTCCTGGGGCCAACCTTCCTGAAGCTCTCGACGACGTTCTTCCTCGCGGCCTCCGCGGGGCTGATGGTGCTGAGCCAGGCGCGCGAGATCGTGGCCGCCTATGGCGGGATGGCGACCCTGGCGGTGGCGGCCACGACAGCCATCACCGGCGCGATCGCGGCGGCACGCATCAGCGGCGGCTGGCTGGTCGACCGGTTCGCGGTGCCGTACGTGATGTGCGCGGCGCACGCCCTGGCGCTTTGCGGCGGGCTGCTGCTGACCCTCCTGCCGGCGCCTGCCACCGCGGTCGTGGGCCTCGGGATGATCGGCCTGGGCTACGGTTTCGTCTCCGGCGCCACCGCCGGCGGAATCGGCGTCTATTGGCGGCCCGCCGACTACGGCCGCATCGCCGGGCGGACCTACATCGCCTGGTGCCTGGCCGCCGTCAGCCTGCCGGTCCTGGCCGGCTATCTGTTCGACCTGACCCGCGCCTACGACCTGGCGGTCATGATCGCCGCCGGGGCCAACGTCGCGGGCATGGCGATGGCGCTCACGCTGCCCAGGCACGGGTGGCGGGACAGAGGCTGAGTAGGTGGTTCCGGGCCCTGGATTGCCCGCGACGGTAAGCGTCAAGCGGACCGGCCCGGTCATGTGCTAAGGTTGGGGCATGCCTGAACTGCTAAAACCCACGGCCGACATGGCGATCGTCATGCTGCCAACCGAAAGGAAGGCGGCCTGACATGGCGTCCACCACCTCCGTATCCCTGGCGCGCCGGATCGTGCGCGATCTGATGATCTACACCCGCGGCCAGCAGCAGCGCTGGGTTCCCGTCGAGACGATAGAGCGGCGCCTGCTGCTCAAGGACGAGAAGGCCACCGACGCAGCACTGGCCCTGGCCATCGAGAAAGGCTGGCTGGCAGCCAACACCGGCCACGCGGTCGGGCTTACCGATGCAGGCCGCAAGGTGGCAAAGGTCTAAAGCGACAACGCCGGAAGGACTGCGAATGGAAGGCATGTCGCCGTGGCACTGGCTGATCATCATTTTCATGATGTTCGTCTGGGGCTATCCGCTCTCGGTCCTCTGCCGGCGAACGGGAAAACCGCCGGGGATGGGTTGGCTCGCCGGAACGGTCGGCCTCTTCGTCGCCGGGCCATTCTGGTGCATCTGGTGGCTGGCCTTGACGTCCTGGAATGAGTCTTCGCCGCCGAAGTAGCGAAGGCGCGACAACATGAAGCTCGCGGAAAAAATCGCTCTAATCACTGGCGGTTCGCGCGGGATCGGTCGCGCCACGGCGCTGGCCTTCGCCGCCGAGGGCGCGGACATCGCCTTTTGCCATCTCGACGACGGGGCCAAGGCTGACGAGACCGCAGGCGAGATCCACGCGCTCGGCCGGCGCGCCCTGCATCGCTCGGTCGATGTCGCCGACATTGCCGCCGGGCGGGCCTTTGCCGCCGAGGCGGCGCGCGAGCTCGGGCCGATCGACATCCTGTTCAACAATGCCGGCATTAACATTCGCAAGCCGTTCGAGGCCTTCACCGAGCAGGAGTTCGACCGGATCGTCGACGTGCACCTCAAGGGCATGTTCTTCATGGCCCAGGCGGTCTACCCGGCGATGGTGGCGCGCGGCCAGGGCTGCATCATCAACGTGGCCTCGCAGCGTGGCTTGAAGGGCGCGGTGAACTCGGCGCCCTACTCCGCCGCCAAGGCTGCGATCATGGGGTTCACGCGCGCGCTGGCGTGGGAGGCGACGCCGAAGGGAATCCGCGTCAATGCCATCGCGCCGGGCCCGGTCGTCACCGACCTGACCGCGACCATGACGCCCCAGGATCGCCAGGCCTTCATCGATGCACTGCCGGTGGGCCGCTTCGGCCGGCCGGAGGAAATCGCCGCGACCGCCCTGCTGCTGGCCGGGCCGGACGGCGGCTTCTATGTCGGCGCGACCCTGTCACCCAACGGCGGCGACGTGATGTATTAAGTCCGCGAAATGCCCGATACGGACTTGCTGTCATCCCGAGCGCAGCGAGGGACCTTTCCTCGGCCCTAAAGGCCCCTCGCTACGCTCGGGGTGACAGCCACGTCGAAGCCGTAGACGCGGGCGGTGTTGCCGCCGACGATCCTGGCCTGCTCGTCGTCGGGCACGCCGGCCAGGATCTCGGCCAGGATCTTGCGCGATTGGGGAAACGTCGATTCGCTGTGCGGGTAGTCGGAGCCCCACATCATGTTGTCGACGCCGATCACGTCGCGCAGGCGGATGCCGACGGCGTCCTCCTGGAAGGAGAGCACGACGTTGCGGCGGAAGAAGTCGCTCGGGACCAGACCGTCCTTGAAGCGGTAGATCGCCTCGCCGTGACGCTCGCGGTACGTATAGTCCATGGCCGAGAGCACATGCGGCGCCCAGGCCAGCTCGAACTCGACGATGGCCAGCGTGAGGCGCGGATGGCGTTCGAAGACGCCGGAGAAGATCAGGTCGCACATCGAGAGCGCCGGATAGAACGCCTTGGTCGAGCGGCTGCTGGCGTCGCGCAGCGTCTGCTCGCCGAAGCCGCGGATCTTGCCCTGTCGTCGCGTGGCCGTGTGCAGACTGAGCGGCAGGCCGAGCGACGCCGCGGCCGCCCAGAACGGCTCGTACTCGGGCTGGTCGTAGCGCCGGTGCTCCAGGGGATATTCGGTGATCATCGCGCCGGCGAGGCCGAGGCGGGCGGCGCGCTCGAGCTCCCCGATGCCGTCCGCGACGTCGTCGAGGTTGATCATCGCGATGCCCTTCAGCCGGGCGGGATCGGCGCGGCAGAACTCGGCCAGCCAGTCGTTGTAGGCGCGGAAGATGGCGGACATCAGCAGGCCGTCCGCCAGCCTGAAGTAGAAGAGGCCTTGCGAGGGATAGAGGACCTCGCCGGCCACGCCGTCGAGCGCCATGTCCTTGAGATGCTGCGCCGGATCCCAGCCGCCGCTCAGCACATCTTCGAGGCGGCCCTGGGCGGAGATGGTCTCGGGCGCCTCGAAGCGCGCGCCGGCGTTGGAGATGAGGCCGATGCCGGAGAGGACCTGATCGGCCTCGACCACGATCTGGTCGGCGCCGTCGATGCGCTGGATGCGCGGCGCCCGATCGCGGAACGCCGCATCGATGCGGGTCTGCCACAGATCGGCCGGCTCGAAGACGTGGGAGTCGGACGAGAGAACCAGGGGCATCCGGCATCTCCTCTCACTTGATCAGGCGGCAGCTTTGGCAACGGGCCCCTCGCCGGTCAAGGTGGGCGCGGGGCCGTGGTGGCCAAATTGTGTTCGCTTGCGTCGATGTTCCCTTGCGAACTTTGTTCTCAGTGAGACCGGCCTACAATGGCGGCCCATGAGAGACCCTGGAGAGACGACCATCTTCCACATCCGCGGCACCGACCCTGCGAACAGCGAGCAGGTGGTGTATGCGTGCGTCGGCTTCCCGATGGCGCACGCAAAGGCTGCCGAGCTGCGCATGAGCGGCTACAAGGATGTGGTCACGTCGATGGCCCCGGCCGGCGACCAGACCGCGTCGCAAACCAACTGACCTTGGGGTTGGCGAAGCAGTCTGTTCGCGCTCACCATACCGCGGCAATTCCCCACGTCAGGTACGCAACATCGGCTGCCGTCTTCCGTACATGGCGCTGCGCCACACCCATTCGACCGGGCCATAGAGAAAACGCTGTAGCCACAAGGCGCTGACGACGGCCTGCAGGACGTAGACGCCGGTGCCGATGGCAAGAGCGGCGGCCACCCCAAGCTTGCCGAACAGGCCGAGCCCATAGCCATAGAACAGCCAACCGAAGATCACGGATTGCATCAGGTAGTTGGTGAAGGCCATTCGTCCCATCGGCGCGGCCCAAGCCACCCATGGCCGAGTGGCGGCCCTGTTCGCCAACCAAACGATCAGCGCACCGTAGCCGCACGCCAACAGGACCGTGCCCAGGCGTTCGACCGAAAGGTCCGCCCTCCAGCCCGTGGGGAGCCACCGGTTCTCGTGGGCCACGGCGAGGATGCCGCCGACAAGAAGGCCGACGACCGCTACCAACGGCAAGCACCGGTTCGCGCGCGAGCCCATGCGGAACAGGCCGGCTCGCCAGGCCGCCGCGCCCATCAGCATCAAGGCAACCGTCCGCGGAAACATCGACAGATGCAAAGGCAGGAAGCCGGGCAGCTCGTGGACACGAAAGGCCAGCACCTCGGCAAAGCCGCCGGAGCCATAGACCCGCGCGGCCTCGGCGACGGTCTGTGTCATCCAGGCCCTGCTCGGCAGCGAGGCGATCGGCGGCAGGAAGGACGACGCGACGAACACCGCGAGCAACGCCGCTCCCGCAAGAGTCAGTATCCGCAAGCGGCAGAACAGGAACGGCAGGACGATGAAGCCCGCGATGGCGTACTCGAACAAGATGTCGCCGTTCCAGAGGAGAACGAGATGAGCGGCACCGACGAGCATGAGGAACGCCAGCCGCCGGACGAGCAAGGCCAGGCGGCGGGAATCCGCCGACAGATGGTCGTGCTGGATGGCAAGGCCTATGCCAAAAAGGAGAGAGAAGAGCGCGAAGGCTTTCAGATCGACGCCGACCATCAAGATCCAATAGAGAGCGCGATCGAGTGGCGTGCCGTCACCCCCATCCTGCAGGAACTGCTCGAAGATCGAGACGCGGAATACGGTGACGACGTTGATCGCCATGACCCCGAACAGGGCAATGCCGCGCGCACTATCGATCGCTGCAATGCGATCAGAAGGTGCTATCGGGCCGGCGGGCGACGCCGTGCCGCTCAACGCACCGCCGCAAGGCCCGCGACGGGAATGCCGGAAGCGCCCGGCCGCCGCACGGCGAGCAGATCCCGCGCCTTGTCCAGGCGATTGGCGCCGAGGCAGGCGCTGAGCAGCGTGAACTCGATCAGGTCGTGCTGCGCGCGGCTGCCGCCGATGCGTTCGTTTTCTCCCGCGAGCGGGGCAAGAGCCTCGATCGCCGCGGAAAAGTCCTCGCGTTCGAACGCTGCAAATCCACGCGCCAGGGCCGGAAGGTAAGAACCCGACAGGTAACGCCCCTCTCGCGCCAGCGCCTCGATCTGGCGCGCGCGGGTGTCGGGCGCGGCTTCATCGACCATCACGGATTGCGCCAGGATGACGTGCAGGTCGTAGAGCCCGTTGCCCGGCCGCGGCAGCGCACTCTTGGCGAAGTCGTGCAAGGCGCGCCAGGCCGCGGTGTCGCGCGGCTGCCCCGCGAGCTCTGACCGCCACAGGAAGGCGGCGCCATCGGAAATCTTCTGCTGGGGCCCGCCGCTGTGGCGGTCGAGCGCGATGGCGTCGCGATAGATACGCGAGGCCTCCGTCCAGTTGCCGGCCTGGATCTCGAACAACGAGAG
>DATGZZ010000275.1:0-5010 GCA_035296945.1 Reyranella sp. | reverse complement strand
TCCGCGGCACGCGCACGCGCGAGTTCACGACCCGCGAGCTGGTGCATTAAGCCATCTGTTCTCTTCTCCTCCCCCGTTCTTACGGGGGAGGGTAGGGAGGGGGCGAGCCACAGTCGTGTCGTCCGCTGAATTCAGATCATGATCTTCTTCTCGGAAGAACTTTTGCTGAGGCCTTCCCCCTCCCGGCCCGAGCGTTTGGCCGCTATGCGGCCAAACGCGTGCCCGTATGACGGGGGAGGTGATCATGATTTTATGCCTACGCCGCGTCGTGGAAGATGATGCCGAGGGTGAAGCGCTCGCCCTCGCGCAGGCTCGACACGCCATGCCGCATGGCCGTGCGATAGAAGCCGCGGCTTCCCTTCACCGGCCGTTCGTTGACGGCGAAGATCACGGCGTCGCCCTGCTTCAGGGGCACGACCTCGCCGCGCGACTGCATGCGCGGCCGCTGCTCGACCAGCATGAACTCGCCGCCGCTGAAGTCCTTGGCCGGGTTGCTCAGCAGCACCGTCGCCTGCAGCGGGAACACCAGCTCGCCGTAGAGGTCGCGGTGCAGGCAGTTGTAGTCGCCGGGTCCGTAGCGCAGCAGCAGAGGCGTCGGCCGCTTCTGGCCGCCGGCGTGGCACTGGCGCAGCCAGCCCTGCAGCGTCGACGGGAAGCGCTTGGCGATGCCGAGCTCGGCGTTCCAGCGGTTGGCCACGGCGGCGAGCTCGGGATAGAGCGCCTGGCGCAGCGCCTCGATCCGCTCGGGCAACGGATAGGCGAAATACTGGTATTCGCCCTGGCCGAAACCGTGCCGCTGCATGACCACATGGCTGCGGAAGCGCGGCTTTTCCGGCCACAAGGCGGCCAGCGCCCGGCACTCGGCCGGGTCGATCAGGCCGGGCGCCACGACGAAGCCGCGGGAGGCCAAAGTGTCGCTGTCTAGCATCTGGATATCCTTGCGCAGCCCGCCCACTTCTTCTATCCGCAGCCCGCTTGATATATGATGCCGCCTTAGCCCTCTCCCGCCCGGAGAGGGCTTTTGCCAACCCGGGGTTAACGCAGAAATGGCCGAGCCGGTTCAGACCGACAAGGAGCAGAAGCGGCTCATCCGCATGGCCGAGACCATCTCCAAGGCCCTGCCCTACATGCGCCGGCACAACGACGCCACCTTCGTCGTGAAGTACGGCGGCCACGCCATGACCGATCCAAAGCTGGGCGATCTGGTGGCGCGCGACGTCGTGCTGATGAAGCAGGTCGGCATGAACCCCATCGTGGTCCATGGCGGCGGCCCGCAGATCAACAAGATGCTGGAGCGCGTCGGGCTGAAGAGCACCTTCGTGAACGGCCTTCGCGTCACCGATGCCGCGACCATGGAGATCGTCGAGATGGTCCTGGCCGGCTCGATCAACAAGGCGATCGTGGCCGACATCAACGAATGCGGCGGCATCGCCGTCGGCATCTGCGGCAAGGACGGCAACCTGATCCTCGCCCGCAAGGTCACCGAGATGCGCGACCCCAAGACCGGCGAGCTCCTGAAGGTCGACCTCAAGCAGGTCGGCGAGCCCGCCAAGATCAACGTCATGGTGCTCGAGCAGCTGCGCCGCGCCGACGTCATCCCGGTGGTGGCGCCGATCGGCTTCGGCGTCGACGACGAGCTCACCTACAACATCAATGCCGACACTTCGGCCGGCGCCATCGCCGGCGCCATGCGGGCCAAGCGCCTGCTGTTCCTGACCGACGTGCCGGGCGTGCTCGACAAGGATGGCCAGCTCATCGGCGAGATGACGGTCGAGCAGGCGCGCGCCTTGATTGCCGACGGCACCATTTCCGGCGGCATGATCCCCAAGGTCGAGAACTGCATCGATGCGGTGAACTCGGGCGTCGAGGCGGCCACCATCCTGGACGGGCGGGTCCCCCATGCCCTGCTGCTGGAGATCTTCACCGAGGCCGGCCTGGGCACCATGGTGAAGCGCGGCCGGGGTTGAAACGCCTGATTTCATTGCATATTTAGGCACCATGGCTCTCCTGCCCATCCTCACGGCGCCCGATCCGCGCCTCAAGAAGAAGTCCAGGCCGGTCGACACGGTCGACGAGGGCGTGCGCCGGCTGATGGACGACATGCTGGAGACGATGTACGCCGCGCCCGGCATCGGCTTGGCGGCGCCGCAGGTCGGCGAGCTCCGCCGCGTGATCGTGCTCGACATCGCCCGCGAGGACGTCAAGACCGGGCCGCTGTTCATGGCCAATCCCGAGATCGTCGAGGCCTCGGACGAGGATGTGAGCTACGAGGAAGGCTGCCTGTCGGTGCCCGACCACTATTCCGACGTGGTGCGCCCGGCCAAGGTCACGGTCCGGTTTCTCGATCGCGACGGCAAGCAGCAGGACATGACGTGCGAGGGGCTGCTGGCGACCTGCGTGCAACACGAGATCGACCATCTCGACGGCGTCCTGTTCATCGACCACATCTCCGCGCTCAAGCGCAACATGATCCTCCGCAAGCTCCTGAAGGCCCGCAAGGAGAAGGAGCGCGACGAGGCCGAGGGCAAGCCGGCCAAGGACAAGGCGAAGGACGCCGAGCACGCGCTTTAGGCGCTCTCATGTCATCAGCGTAGCGCGGACCGCGGGCCTCTGGCCCGCTCATGATTCATGAGGCGGGCGAGACGCCCGCGGTCCGCGTATGACTACTGAGCCGCGATCTTTGACGCAGCAGGCGCGAAGGCCTGTTCCATCTCGCGGCGGAGCTTCACAGCGGTCAGGCTCTCATCCATCGTCACGTCGGCGTAGGTCAGCGACTGGCCGGCCTTGATCGGCTTGAGCAGCTTGACGTTGTGCGCGAGGCCGAGCGGCAGGCTGCCGAGGCCGGTCGACTTCTCCGCGGGGAAGAGCTTGCCGTAGACCGTATAACCGCCCTCGCCGTCTAAAATCTCGCCGGGCTTGAGGTCGCGCTTGGCGGTGGCGATGACGTCGGCGTGGAAGCCGATCGGGCAGCCGGTCGGCTCGCGGCGCAAACCGATCGAGGCGACGGACATGCCGACCTCGAGGCCGATCAGGTGCCAGCGCTTGTACATCACGGAGTAGCGGCCCGACGGATCGGTGCAGAGCATGTACTCCTCGAAGCAGTTCTTCTGGTACTCGGTCGCCGCCTCGAACACGACCCACACGCCCTTGCGGATCTCGTAAGGGATGGCGCGGCCGTCGCGCTCCAGGGAGCTCGCGACCTCGACCTGGCCCTTGTGATGCAGCTGGCCGCCTTCGGAGGCCGGGCGCATGACGAACGGCAGGTCCTCGACCGCGCAGGGCGGGAAGGCGAGCCCGTCGGGCGCCGGCGTCAGGCCCGTGGCGTTGGCGACCGCCGTGCTCTCGATGGCGGGCTTGGAGCCGTCGAGGAAGGAGTTGAACATCTTGGGGTTCAGCCCGCCGCGCTTGGCCTGCTCTTCGTTGAGGCCCCAGTACTTCCACACCGTCTCCGGCGTCGATTGCGCGTAGTGCGGCAGCCACTTGTGGCCACGGCCCGCCGCCGTCACCTCGAAGCCCGAGGTGCGCGCCCAGTCCACGAGCTCGCAGATCAGCGCCGGCTGATCGCCATAGGCGAGGCTATAGATCACGCCGGCCTCGGCCGCGCGCTTGGCCAGCAGCGGTCCGCAGAAGGCGTCGGCCTCGACCGTGACCATGACCACGCTCTTGCCGTTGCGGAAGGCTTCCAGCGCATGCTCGACCGCGGCGATCGGATCGCCCGTCGACTCGACCACGATGTCGATCTCGGGATGGCTGACCAGCGCGCGCCAGTCGTCGGTGAGGTAGGTGTTGCCGTTGCGCCGCGCCTCGGCGAACGAGCCGGCCGACGTCACCTCGGGCTTCCAGCCCAGCCGCGCCAGGTTCTCCTGTGCGCGCGCCGGTGAGAGATCGGCGATGCCCAGCAGGTGAATGCCGGGCGTGGTCGGGATCTGCGACAGGTACATGGCGCCGAACTTGCCGGCGCCGATGAGGCCGATGCGCAGCGGCTTGTTCTCGGCCGCGCGCGCCAGCAGCATGCGATGGAGACTCATCCTCTTCCTCCCGAAACCTTGATTATTCCGCGGCGGCCTTGCGCTGGGCGGCGCGCAGCACGGCGTCGTCCTCCCAGGCATCGATCGGCGTGAAGTCGCGATGGGCGATGTATTCCGGCCGCTTGAAGCGGCGGATGGCGTTACTGACCGCGTTGTAGGTCACGTAGATGATCTGGCGATCCCATGGCGACATGTTGGGCGGGCTGCCATGCACGAGCGTGCCGTGGAAGAAGATCGCAGAGCCCGGTCCGCCCTTGGGCGCCACGATGCCGCCCTGCTCGACCAGCTTGGCGATGGTGTCGTTGTCGATCACCCACAGCGGATACGACGTCGTGGTGAGGTCGTGCTTGGCCTCGATCGCGCCCCTCTTGTGGCTGCGCGGGATGAACCACAGCGGGCCGTTGAACTCGTTCACGTCGTCCATGAACACCGCGAGGTTCATGGCGCGCGCCTCGGGCATGTCGTCGTCGGCCTTCCAGGTCCCGTAGTCCTGGTGCCACTGCCAGACGTCGCCGTCGAAGGCGGCCTTTCCATTGATCTTGAACTGATGGATGTAGGTCTTGTCCTTCAGGAGCTGCTCGGCCGGCTCGACGAAGCTCGGATGATGGATCAGCGCCTCGAACACCGGATGGTAGGTGTGCACGGCGAAGGCGGTGCGCACCACGTCGCCGGTCTTCTCGCGCACGTTCTCTTCGCGGCGCTGGGCGAAGACCTCAGGGACCGAGGCCTTGAGGATGGCGGTCTCCTCGGCCGAGAAATAGTTGGGAAAGAACAGGTAGCCCTGCTCGTCGAAGCGCTTCAGTTGCTCAGAAGTGAGCTTCATGGCGTTCCTCCTGGCTGGTTGGGGCGCGGCGATCAGGCCGCGCGGGAGATCACGGCTTTCAGGCGTCCGGTGAGGATGTCGGCCATCTGTTCGGCATGGCCGCGGCAGAGATCCTCGGCCTCGCGCACGCAGCCGGCCTCGAGCGCGCGCAGGATGCCC
>DATGZZ010000274.1:0-4390 GCA_035296945.1 Reyranella sp. | reverse complement strand
ACGCGGGCTGGAAGAAGGGAGCGGATGGTATCCGCGCCAAAGACGGCAAGAGACTGAAGTTCGTCTATCAGACCTCGATCAACACGCCGCGCCAGAAGAACCAGGCGATCGTGAAGCAGGCGGCACAGAAGGCCGGCATCGACATGGAGCTGAAGTCGGTGACGGCGTCGGTGTTCTTCTCGTCCGACGTCGCCAATCCGGACACCTACCAGAAGTTCTACAGCGACCTGCAGATGTACAACACCGGCATGGCGCAGCCCGACCCTGAAGTATTCCTGCGTCGCTTCCTGTCGTGGGAGGCGTCGACCAAGGACAACAAATGGCAGGGCCGCAACACCACGCGCTGGCAGAACAAGGAATTCGACGACATTCACAAGGCCGGTCAGGTCGAGCTCGACCCGATCAAGCGCGCGGCCATGATGATCAGGCTGAACGAACTCGTGGTGAACGATCACGTCGTCATTCCCCTGATCGCCCGGCTGGGCGTCGCTGCCGTCGCCAACCGGCTCGTGGTCGAGCTCAGCGGCTGGGACAACAACACCGGCGATCTGGCGAACTGGTACCGGGAAAGCTGACCACCGTTCCTCCCCTCTCACTTCTCCTCCCCCGTCATACGGGGGAGGCCGGGAGGGGGAGAGCTTCAGTCGTGATGGCTGACAATTTCAGATCTGAAACCTTAGCGATCGGCCGCGTTGCCTGCCCCCTCCTTACCCTCCCCCGTATGACGGGGGAGGAGATGAGGCCATGACAGCTGACCAGCCGTTGACGGCGCCGGCCGGGCCTGTTCCCATCCGGCTTGCACGCATCTTGCAGGATAGCGGGAGCGTCAGGGACAGAACGGCTTCGACATCGGGATGGGAGGCATCCATGGACGAACGTGGCTTGCGTGGTCTGTTGGACCAGGTGAAGGCGGGCGCACTGTCGCGTCGCGCCTTCGTGCGGCGTATGGCGGCGGTGGG
The DNA here is from genome assembly GCA_035296945.1 of Reyranella sp. GTDB lineage: Bacteria > Pseudomonadota > Alphaproteobacteria > Reyranellales > Reyranellaceae > Reyranella. The sequence goes on along the minus strand of DATGZZ010000274.1, from coordinate 3,431 downwards.
TCTGGCTGCGCCCTTCGCCAATCAGCTTCTCGCCCTGTCGGGCGTGGCGATGGCGCAATCGCGGCCGACCTACAAGCCGACCAAGCGCGGCGGCGGCGGCCTGCTGAAGGTGCTGTGGTGGCAGGGACCCACCCTGCTGAACCCGCACTTCGCCGTCGGCACAAAGGACCAGGATGGTTCGCGCCTGTTCTACGAGCCGCTCGCCGGCTGGGATGCCGAGGGCAATCTGCGACCGATCCTGGCCGAATCGATCCCCGGTCGTGAGGACGGCACACTTGCCGCCGACGGCAAGTCAGTGACCTGGAAGCTGAAGAAGGGTGTGAAATGGCACGACGGCCAGCCCTTCACCGCCGACGACGTCATCTTCACCTGGCAATACTCGGCCGATCCGGCGACGGCCGCGGTCACCAGCGGCTCCTATCGCGACGTCACGGTCGAGAAGGTCGACCAGCACACCGTCACGGTGAAGTTCAATCAACCGACGCCGTTCTGGGCCGACGCCTTCGTCGCCCAGAACGGCATGATCATTCCCAAGCATCTCTTCGGCGACTACATCGGCGCCAAGTCGCGGGAGGCGCCGACCAACCTCAAGCCGGTCGGTACCGGTCCCTACATGTTCAAGGACTTCAAGCCAGGCGACCTGGTGTCGGGCGTGATCAACCCGAACTACCATGTCGAGAATCGCCCGCACTTCGATGCCATCGAGATGAAGGGCGGCGGCGATGCTGTGTCGGCGGCGCGCGCCGTGCTGCAGTCGGGTGAATTCGACTTCGCCTGGAACCTGCAGGTCGAGGACGAGATCCTCCAGAAGCTGGAAAAGGGCGGCAAGGGCCGCGTCATCTACAGCAAGGGCGGCGGCATCGAGCACATCCAGCTCAACAACACCGACCCATGGACCGAGGTCGACGGCGAACGCTCGAGTCTGAAGACCAAGCATCCGATCCTGAGCGACTTCGAGGTCCGCCGGGCGCTGGCGCTGCTGGTCGACAAGGACTCTGTCGAGAAGCACATCTACGGGCGCGCCGGCGTGGCGACGCCGAACTTCATCAACAACCCCGAACGCTTCCGTTCCAAGGCGACCAAGTACGAGTTCAATGTCGACAAGGCGATCGACATCCTCGAGAAGGCGGGCTGGAAGAAGGGTGCCGACGGCATCCGCGAGAAGGACGGCAAGAAGCTGAAGCTTGTCTACCAGACCTCGATCAACCAGCCGCGTCAGAAGAACCAGGCGATCGTCAAGCAGGCCTGCCAGAAAGCCGGCATCGACATCGAGCTGAAGTCGGTGACGGCGTCGGTGTTCTTCTCGTCCGACGTCGCCAACCCGGATACCTACACCAAGTTCTACTGCGACCTGCAGATGTACAACAACAACGCCCAGCCCGATCCCGAGATCTTCCTGCGGCAGTTCTGCTCGTGGGAGGCGGCGAGCAAGGACAACAAGTGGCAGGGCCGCAACATCACGCGCTGGCAGAACAAGGATTACGACGACATCCACAAGGCGGCCCAGGTCGAGGTCGATCCGATCAAGCGCGCCGCCCTGCTGATCAAGCTGAATGAGCTTGCGATCAACAACATCGTGGTGATCCCGGTGGTGGCCCGCCTCGGCGTCGCCTCCGCCAACAACAAGCTCGTCGTCGAGCTCACCGGCTGGGACAACAACACCTGGGACCTGCCGAACTGGTATCGCGAGGCCTGAGTCTCGCACCGACCCGGAATCGCGCTATAAGCGCGGTTCCGGAGGTCGAGTGTCCATGTCTGATAATCCGCCGATCGAGTACGCCTTCCCCGACATCAGGCGATGGGAGCAGGGCGACGCGCCCTACATCCATGTTCAGGAGAGCGGCAAGCCCGGGCCGACGGTGATGCTGGCGGCTCTGACGCACGGCAATGAGGTGTCGGGTGCGGTCGTGGTCGACGAGTTGCTCGGCCGCGGGCTGAAGCCCCGCAAGGGCACGCTGATCTTCTCGTTCAACAATTTCGAAGCCTATCAGCGCTTCGATCCCAAGAATCCGTTCAAGTCGCGCATGATCGACGAGGACTTCAATCGCACCTGGGGCCGGCTCGATCAGCCGGCGACCACGCGCGAGGCCAAGCGGGCCCAGGTCGTGCGGCCCTATGTCGAGCGCGCCGACTTCCTGCTCGACCTCCATTCCATGCACGACGATTGCGTGCCGCTGATGCTGTGCGGGCCGCTCGATCGCGGCGCCGAGATGGCCAAGCGGCTGGGCGCACCGGCCGACATCGTGCGCGACCGTGGCCATGCCGCCGGCATGCGCATGCGCGACTACGGCGGCTTCGGCGATCCCCAGAGCGACAAGACCGCCTTGCTGATCGAGACCGGCCAGCACTGGCGCGCCTCGTCGGTCGCCGTCGCCAAGGACGTGGCCCATCGCTTCCTGGCCGACACCGGCGTGGTCGAGGCCGCCGACCTGCCGGCCGACTGGAAGCGGCCGGCGCCGGGCAGCCAACGCGTCGTGCAGGTCACCCACGCCATCGCCACCAAGCGCGGCAACTTCACGCCGGCGCGCCGATTCGAAGGACAGGAAGTGATCGCCAAGGCCGGCACCGTGCTGGGCCACGACGACGGCGAGCCGGTGACGACGCCCTATGACGATTGCGTGCTGGTGATGCCCGCGGTTAACCGGCCGTTGCGCGCTGGCGTCACGATTGTTCGCCTGGGTCGTCTGCTTTGAGCCCGGGCTGGCGGCGCATCACGAAGCGCAGCTCCGACAGGCGCACGATCCCCAGCAGCGCGCCTAACGCAGCGTAGACGGCGCCGCCCAGGGCGCAGACGCCGAGCAGTGCCGCCACGCCTTTCACGTTGGCGCGGGCCAGGACTGGATCCAGCACCGCGAGGGCCATCCAGAGGACGACGCCCATGCCGGCGGTTGCCGCCAGCATGCGCCACGACCGCGACAGCAGCCGCCGGTCGGCGATCCAGTGGTCACGCCGGCGGAGCACGACGGCGAGCATCGCCGCGTTCAGCCAACCCGACAGCGAGGTGGCGAGCGCGATGCCGACCTGGGCGAGGTTGGTGCCGTAGAGGAAGAAGACGTTGAGGGCCACGTTCACCACGATCGCGACGATCGCGATGTAGAGCGGCGTGCGCGTGTCCTCGCGGGCGAAGAAGCCCGGGGTCAGCGCCTTGACGAGCACGAAGGCCGGCAGGCCGATGACGAAGGCGGCCAGCGCGCTTGCCGTGCGCACCGTGTCGTCGGGCCCGAAGCGACCGCGCTCGAACAAGACGCGGATGATGGGGTCGCTCAGCAACCACAGCGCCACCGCCGCCGGCAGACTGAGCAGCAGGCCGAACTCGATGGCGCGGTTCTGGTTGGCCATCGCCGACTCGTCCTGGCCGGCGCGCAGCTGGCGCGCCAGCAACGGCAGCAGGGCGGTGCCGATGGCGATGCCGACCACGCCCAATGGCAACT
>DATGZZ010000273.1:0-12568 GCA_035296945.1 Reyranella sp. | reverse complement strand
AACTAGGGCCGGTTCGGCGCAAACTCCGCGCGGTGCATCAGCGCAAGGACCGCACCCACGATCGCCGCGAGGCGCAGGCCGACGTGGACGGCGATGACGCCCTGCAGCGCGCCGTCGACCTCGGTGAATGTCACCGCGTTGATGACGATGCTGACGGCCTCATAGGCGATCAGCACCAGGAGTGAGGGGCTGGATCGGCTGCCGTAGACCCACGCCACAATCGCCGCGACGACCAGGGTTTCCACGCCGACCTCGCTGACCGCATGGACGCCGCCGCCGATGGCAAGTGTCATGATCACGCCGATCAGGAACCAGACGCCGTGACCACCGGCGAAGGCGAGCGGCAGCAAGAGGCGGCGATGCACGCCGAGCCTGGTGAACCCCCACCAGCAGGTCGCCACGGAGAGCGCCGGGATCACGGCATTCCAGCCGAGATAGCGCACCGCGACGATGCCGATGACGGCGCCGACAAGAGCGGCCGCGATCTGCCAGGGTCTTCCGGTCATGCTGGCCCCTTACCCCGCCGTCCGCGCGTGCAGGCGACCGGCCTCGCGGCCGCCGCCGAAGCGGTTGGCGATCGCCACGACGAGGGTGGTGATGGCCACCATGGTGAGGCTGAGCACGGCGATGGCGCCGATGTCGCCGCTTTCCTTGAGGTCGAAGATCAGGACCGACAGCACCTTGGTCTCCGAGGTGAAGAGGATCACCGCCGCCGACAGCTCGCGGATCACCGCAACGAACACGAAGCACCAGGTGGCGATCACCGCCGAGCGCAGCAGCGGCGCGGTGATGTCGGCCAAGGTGCGCAGGCGCGAGGCACCCAGCATGCGGCCGGCCTCTTCCAGCTCGGGATGCACGGCATGGAAGGCCGAGGAGAGCTGCTGGTAGGCCGCCGGCAGCTCGATGGTGATGAAGGCGATCAGCAGGATCCACAGCGTGCCGTAGAGCGTGAGCGGCGGGCGCGTATAGGCGAGGAACAGGCCGACGCCCAGCACGATGCCGGGGATGGCCAGCGGCGCGGTGGCGAGGAAGGCGAGCACGCGGTGTCCGGTGACGGCGCGGCGGGCGACGATGTAGGCGATCAAGAGCGCCAGCAGCGCGCCCAGGGTCGCCGACAGCGTCGCCAGCAGGAAGGTGTTCTTGAGCGCCGGCATGGTCGAGCTGAGCTCGAGGAAGGTGAAGCGCACGTTGTGCAGCGTCATGGTGTCGAACGTGACCAGGCGCGAGGCGACGCGCGAGAAAGCCGAGTTGAACAGCGCCGCGTAGGGCAGGAACAGCGGCATGGCGAGCACCACGAGCGCCAGCGCCGCCGCCGGAAGCCGCCACGCACCCAGCCGCACCACGCGCGGCTCGCCGTACTTGCCGCCGAGCACGGCGTAGCCACGCCGGCCGAGCGCGAGCGCCTGGCCGCGCAGCAGCAGGATCGTCAGCAGCAGCAAGGGCAGCGAGGCGGCGGCAGCGAGCTCGGGCTTGGGCGGGAACTGGAACAGGCTCCAGATGCGCGTGGTCAGCGTGTGGAAGCCCGCCGGGATCGCAAGGATGGCGGGCGAGCCGAACAGGTTCAGCGCCTGCAGGAAGGCGACCAGGGCGCCGGCCAGCAAGGTCGGTAGCGCCAATGGCACGGTGATATGCCGCGCCGTCTGCCAGGTCCTGGCCCCCAGCATCGATGACGCGTCCTCGAGCTCGCCCGGCATGCGGTCGAGCGCGTTGGCCACCAGGATGAAGACATAGGGAAAGGTGTAGCAGGCGATGACGAAGATCAGGCCGGTGAGGCTGTAGATGTCGAGAAGCGCCTCGTCGGACGGCATGCCGGTGAGGCTGCGCCACAGCTGGTTCAGCAGGCCGGAATTGGGCGCAGCCAGCATCTCCCAGGCGATGGCGCCGACGAAGGGCGGCGTGACCAGGCTCGCCATGACCAAGGTGCGCACGATGCGGCGGATCGGCATGTCGGTGCGCGCCACCAGCCAGCCGAGCGGCGCCGCAACGATGCAGCAGATCGTGCTCACCGAGACGGCGATGATCAACGTGGTGATCAGTGGATCGACGAAGCTCGGATCGGTGAACAGGGTGACGAAGTTGCCGAGCGTCGCCGCGCCCTGCTTGTCCGACAGGCTGTAGGCAATGAGCCAGCCCATCGGCAGGACGATCATCACCGCGAGCAGCGCCGTGACCGCGACCAGGACCGGGCGCGAGAGATCGAGCGTACGACCTTTGGCAGTCGACGCAGCAAAGGTCCCTCGCTGCGCTCGGGATGACAGGGAGTCTGTCATCAGAGGTGGATTCCGAATGCGCGAAACCGCACGACCTCACCCTGAGGAGGCGCGAAGCGCCGTCTCGAAGGGTGGGCAACCTGCCTTGCCGTTGCCCACCCTTCGAGACGCATCGCTACGCGATGCTCCTCAGGGTGAGGTGGTTGTGTCGAAACGGAATGCGCTCCAAGGGTCATACCTTGAAGATCCGGGCATACTTCGCCTTGATCTCGTCGGCCATCTTCTCGACCTCGACCGGATCCTCGCGCATGGTCTTGATCGAGCTGAGCGCCGGCCGGCCGGCCTTGGCCTTGACCTTCAGGTTGGCCGGATACTGGCCGCTCAGGTTGACGAGGAACGCCTGGCCCTCGCCCGACATGATCCAGGCGAACATCAGCCGCGCCGCGTTGGGATTGGGTGCGGCCTTGAACACCGCCATCGGGTTGGCGACCAGGGGCGTGCCTTCGACGGGATAGACGACCTCGATCGGCACGCCGCGCTCGCGGGCCATCCAGAACAGGTAGTCGCTGCCGTCGACCGCGACGGCGCGTTCGCCGGCCTCGAGCTTCTTGGGCGGCTCGGTGGCCGACTGGACCTGCATCACCTTCTGCTTGGCCAGCTTCTCGAAGTAGCCCCAGCCCAGTTCGCGCGCGATCTGGTGGGTGGCCGTCATGATGGTGCCGGAATAGCCGGGATGGCCCTTCACCATCTTGCCGGCGTACTTGGGATCGAGCAGGTCGTTGAAGCCCTTGGGCGCATCCTCGGGCTTCACCAGGCCGATATGGTAGGCCATGGCCGAGAGGTGCGTGCGCTGGTTGACGAAGGCGCCGTCGGGATCGCGCATCTCGGGCGCGATGTTCTCGGCGATGTCGACCGTCACGTAAGGCTGCAGCCAGCCCTCGCGCTTCCAGGTGATGAAGTGCGCGGCGTCGGAGCTGTTCACCACGTCGCAGCGCTTGATGTTGCTGGCCGTCTCCTGGACCAGGCGGTTGAACAGCCGCTCCGCGCCGGTGCGCTCGACCGCAACCTTGATGCCGGGAAACTTCGCCTCGAAGGCCTTGGCCATCGGCTCGGCGACCGACAGGTCCATCGCCGTGTAGTAGGAGACCTTGCCTTCCTTCTTGGCGGCCTCGATCAGCGCCGGCGTGATCGTCTCGGCCGGCGGCGCGGCCGACACGACCTTTGCGCCAAGAGGCAGAAGGACAGCGGCTCCGAGCAGCGTGCGACGGCGCATGATCACACCTTGAAGAGCTTGAGATAGCGGGTCTTGATGTCGTCGGCCTGGTCGGCGACGGCGGCGGCATCCTCGCGCAGGATCTTGATGTCCGACAGCTTCTTGCGCCCAGGGCGGTCCTTGACCAGCGGATGCACCGAGCGCAAGGCGCCGATGTCGACATTGAGCTGCTGCGCCTCGGCCGTCATCGACCAGGCATAGAACAAACGCGCCGCGTTGGGGTTGGCGGCGCGCGCCATCACGGCCGACGGGCCGGTGATCAGCGGCGTGCCCTCGACGGCATAGACCTCCGCGATCGGCTCGCTGCGCGCCTGCAGCAGATCCACCATGTACTCGGTGCCGTCGGCCATCACCGCACGCTCGCCGGCCGAGACCTTCTTCGGCGGATCGGCGGCCGACTGGACCTGCATCACCTTCTGCTTGGCGAGCTGCTCGAAGTAGGACCAGCCGAGATCGCGGCTGAGCTGCTGGGTCGCCGTCATGATGGTGCCGCTGTAGCCCGGATGCGCCTTGACGATCTTGCCCGACCACTTGGGCGCGAGAAGATCCATGAACCCCTTGGGCGCGTCCTCGGCTTTCACCTGGTTGGTGTTGTAGGCGATGGGCGAGAGCGTGACGCGCCACGAGGCATACATGCCGTCGGGATCCCAGTGCTCCTTGGGAAAATACTTGGCGACCTCTTCCGGCAGGAACGAGGCCAGCATCGCGGCGCGCTTCCAGATGATCAGGTGCGCGGCGTCGGCGCTGTTCACCACGTCGCAATTGTAGATCTTGCTCTGATACTCCTGGCCGATGCGCTGGAAGATGCGCTCGGCCCCCGAGCGCTCGACCTTCATGCCGACGCCGGGATAGGCTCCTTCGAACGCCTTGGCGATCTTCTCGGCCACCGGCAGGTCGACCGAGGTGTACCAGGAAAGCTTGCCCTCCTTCTTGGCCGCTTCGATCAGGGCCGGCGTGATCTTCTGCGGCTCGGCGGCGGCGCGGACCTGGGCGGCGTACGAAGCCGCGGCCATTGCGGCCGAACCGGCGACCACGCCGCGTCGCGTCAACCTCTTCATGTCATTCCTCCGCCAGCGCCCGGCATTGTTCCGCCGGCAGGTGCAGCCACACCGCTTGGCCCGGCGCGATGTTGCGCTCGGGCGGCGCCGTCACGCGCAGCTCGGTCTTGTCGCCGAGCGCCACGGTATAGTCGCGCACCGAGCCGAGGAAGACCTGCCGCGTCACGACGGCGGCAAGATGATTGTCGGCCGATTGCGGCTTCTCGTTGGCGATCACGATCTCATGCTGGCGCACCGACAGCGCCACCGATCGGCCGGCCTGCAAGGGCCGCCCCGTGGTGCGCAAGGGCGCGCCTGCGACCGTCACCCGCGCGCCGTCGATCGCCGAGCCGCGCAGGATGTTGGAGCCGCCAATGAAGCGGGCGACGAACTCCGAGCGTGGCCGGCCATAGATCTCCTCCGGTGGCCCGAGCTGCTCGACCTTGCCGTGGTTCATGACGGCGATCAGGTCGGCCGTCGTCATCGCCTCGGCCTGGTCGTGGGTCACGTAGACCGTGGTGTAGCGGTACTGGTCGTGCAGGCGGCGGATCTCGAAGCGCATCTCCTCGCGCAGGTTGGCGTCGAGGTTGCTGAGCGGCTCGTCGAGCAGCAGGGTCTCGGGCTCGACCACCAGCGCGCGGGCGAGCGACACACGCTGCTGCTGGCCGCCTGACAATTCGCTCGGGTAGCGATCGGCCAATGCCTCGAGACGGGCCGTCGACAGGATGGCCCTGAGCTTGGCGTCGATGACAGCCTTGTCGAGCTTCCGGATTTTCAGCCCATAAGCCACGTTCTCGGCCACCGTCATGTGCGGCCACAGCGCATAGCTCTGGAAGATCATCGACATGTTGCGACTTTCCGGTAGCACCGTGCGCTGGGGCGAGGACAGGACCTTGCCGCCGACCACGATTTCGCCTGCCGAGGGCTCGATGAAGCCCGCGATCAGCCTGAGCGTCGTGGTCTTGCCGCAGCCCGACGGGCCCAGCAGGCAGACGAGCTGGCCGTGCTCGACGCGCAAGGAAACATCCGCGACCGCGGCCGTTTCGCCATAGCGCTTGGTGAGGGCCTTCAGTTCGACTGCGGCCACGTTTCCTCCCTTGCGCACACCTTATTCAAATCGCCGGACGCGCGCTATATTGCCGGCCAAATCTGAAGGATCGGTCCCATGCAGGAACAGAAAATCTACGGACGACGCGAGGGCTCCGTCGGCCATCTCGTATTCAACAATCCCGCGAAGTTGAATGCCGTGTCGCTCGACATGTGGGACGCCTTCGTCGGCGTCCTGAAGGACTATGCCAAGGATCCTGAGGTGCGCTGCGTCGTGGTGAGCGGCGCCGGCGGCAAGGCCTTCGTCTCCGGCGCCGACATCTCCAAGTTCGAGAGCGAGCGGGCCAATGCCGAAGCGCAAGTGCGCTACGACGCCATCTCCAAGGAAGGCTACGAGACGCTCTACGACTTTCCCAAGCCGACCATCGCCAAGATCACCGGCTACTGCATCGGCGGCGGCATGAACCTCGCCGCCTGCTGCGACCTGCGCTACTGCAACGACGGTGCGCGCTTCGGCGTGCCCGCGGCCAAGCTCGGGCTGGGCTACGGCTTCCTGCGGATCGAGCGGCTGTCGCGCATCGTCGGGCTGTCGCGTTCGATGGAGTTCCTGTTCACGGCGAAACAGTATTCCGCCGAAGAAGCCTACGAGATGGGCCTGGTGAACGGCGTGGCACCCGATGCCGAGCTCGACTCGATGGTCGCCAACATCACCAACGCCATCGCCCAGAACGCGCCGCTGACCATCGCGCTCGCCAAGGCCGCTGCGCGCGAGATCGCCAAGCCGGAATCCCAGCAGGACCACAAGAAGCTCGACGTCATGGCCAAGGCCTGCTTCGACAGCGAGGACTTCAAGGAAGGCCGCCGGGCTTTCATGGAGAAGCGGAAGCCGGCCTTCAAAGGACGTTAGGCAAAGCGGCACACTGTCATCCCGAGCGCAGCGAGGGACCTTTCTGTTGCCTCAAAGGTCCCTCGCTTCGCTCGGGATGACAGCGGTGCCTCAACAAGCATCGTGAATAGTGAGGAAAACGCCCATGACCGCCCTGCCCTTGTCCCACATCTCCGTCCTCGATCTGACGGCGCATCGCGCCGGGCCGACCGCGGTGCGCCAGCTTGCCGACTGGGGCGCGCATGTCATCAAGATCGAGGCGCCATCCAGCGAAGGCGCCGACGCCACGGGCAGCTCGCGTCACGGCTTCGACTTCCAGAACCTGCATCGCAACAAGAAGGCGATGACCCTGAACCTCAAGAGCCCCGAAGGTCATGCGATCTTCATGAAGCTCGCGACCAAGGCCGACGTCATCGTCGAGAACTACCGCTCCGACGTGAAGCATCGCCTGAAGGTCGACTACGACACGGTGGCCAAGATCAACCCGCGCATCGTCTACGGCTCGATCGCGGGCTTTGGCCAGAGCGGTCCCGACGCGGCGCGCCCGGGCGTCGACCAGATCGCCCAGGGCATGGGCGGCCTGATGTCGATCACCGGCGAGCCCGGCCGCGGACCGATGCGCGTCGGCATCCCGATCGCCGACCTCACCTCGGGCCTGCTGCTGGCCCAGGGCCTCATCCTCGCCCTCTACAATCGCGAGCGCACCGGCAAGGGCCAGTGGGTCCACACCTCGCTGATCGAGGCGCAGATCTTCATGCTCGATTTCCAGGCCTCGCGCTGGCTGATCAAGGGCGAGGTGCCCAAGCAGGCCGGCAACGACCATCCCACGGGCATCCCGACCGGCGTGTTCCCGACCGCCGACGGCCACATCAACATCGCGGCGTCCGGCCAGAACCTGTGGGTGCGTTGCGCCAAGGCGCTGGGTGCGCCCGAGCTGATCGACCATCCCGAGCACAAGACCGGTCCGCTGCGCTCGCAGAACCGCAAGGCCGTGAACGAGCGCATTGCCGCGATCACCAAGACCAAGCCCTCGGCCTACTGGCTCGAGGCGATGAACAAGGCCGGCGTGCCGTGCGGGCCGATCAACACCATCGACCAGACCTTCGCCGAGCCGCAGGTGAAGCATCTCGGCATCGCCCGGGCGGTCAAGCATCCCAAGCTCGGCGACATCAAGGTGGTCGGCCAGCCGATCAACCTTTCAGACTCACCGCAGCCCAAGGAGCTGAAACCCACGCCCGACCTCGGCGAGCACACCGAGGAGGTGCTGTCGGGGCTGGGCTACGACGGCAAGGCGATCGCCGCCCTCAAGGCCAGCGGCGTTATCTGATGGCTGCTGCGAGGAAGGCCGCACTGATCACCGGCGCGGGCCGCAACATCGGCCGCGCCTGCGTGCTGGGCCTGGCCGAGGACGGCTTCAACGTCGTGCTCAACGGCTCGAGCGATCGCGCCGCCTGCGAGAGCGTCGCCAAGGAAGCCCAGAAGCTCGGCGCCGAGACGCTGGTGATCATGGGCGACGTCGGCAAGCCAGAGGACTGCAAGCGCATCGCCGACGAGGCGATCGGGAAATTCGGCGCCGTCGATGCGCTGCTGAACAACGCGGCCTTGCGGCCGAACAAGCCATTCCTCGAGATGACCGAGGCCGAATGGCGGCGCGTCATCGCCGTCGACCTCGATGCCGCGGTGTGGCTGGCGCGCGCCTGCCTGCCCGGCATGGTGCAGAAGGGCTGGGGCCGCATCGTCAACTTCACCGGCATGAACGCCATCCACGGCCATGCCGGCCGCGCACCGGTGTCGGTCGCCAAGCACGGCGTGTGGGGGCTGACCAAGGCGCTGGCCATGGAGTTCGGGCCCAAGAGCATCACCATCAACGCCATCTCACCCGGCCCGATCGCGCCCGACAGCGAGGAGAAGAACGCCTCGGCGCAGGCGCGGGCGCAGACCGTGGCCCGCGTGCCGCTCGGCCGCATGGGCAAGCCGGTCGAGGTCGCCGCCGCCGCGCGGCTGCTGGTGTCGGAGGCCGGCGGCTATATCAACGGGCAGATGATCCAGGTGAATGGCGGTGGCGCGACGTGACAGCTTCGCTGTCACTCCATGGGCAACCCGACGGTCCGCGCGATGCGGCTCCAGCGCTCGACCTCGCGGCCGACGAACTCGGTGAACGCCTGGCGGCTCTGCAGGTCGGGCTCCGCACCCTGCTCGGACCAGATGTGCCTGATGCCCGGATCGGCGAGGGCGGCCTGGATGGCGCCATGCAGCGTGTCGAGGATCGCAGGCGTCGTCGCCTTGGGCGCGAACAGGCCGTACCAAGTGCTGACGTTGAAATCGGCCACACCGGCCTGGGCGAAGGTCGGCACATCGGGCAGCACGGCCTCACGCTTGGGCGCGGCGAGAGCCAGCGCGCGCAGGCGGCCCGACTGCACGTATGAAGACACGGTGCTGAGCGGCGCAAAGGTGGCGTCGATCTGGCCCGCCATCATGTCCTGCAGCGCCGGTCCGCCGCCACGATAGGGAACATGCGTGAGCTGGATGCCCGTCCGCTGCTGCAGCAGGACAATGGCCAGATGCGGGATCGTGCCGAGCCCGGACGAACCGATGTTGATCGCGCCCGGCTGCTTGCGCGCCATCGCCAGGAAGCCCGCGAGATCCTTGGCATCGATCTTCGCGGGGTCGACGACCAGCGCCACCGGCACCTGGGCGAGGCCCGACACAGGCGCAAAGTCGCGCATCAAATCGAAGCCCGATTCGGCATAGACGATCGGGGCGAAGGTCAGGCTGGGATTGACCACCAGCAAGGTGCAGCCATCGGGCTTCGAGCGCGCCGCAGTCATGCCGCCGATCGTGCCGCCGGCGCCGCCGCGATTCTCGACCACCACCGGCTCGTGCAGCCGGTGGCCAACGAAGGCCGCGATCGGCCGAGAGAAGATGTCGTTCGAGCCGCCGGGCGGGAACGGCACGATCCAGTTCATCGGCCGCGACGGGAAGTCGGCGGCGCGCGCAAGACCGGCGGTGCCGGTGGCGAGAAGGCCGGCCAGCGTGGTTCGGCGGAGAAGGGTCACACGTTACTCCATCTTGATGTTGGCGGCCTTGGCGATGCGGCTCCAGCGCTCGCTGTCGGCAGCGACGAAGCGCGCGAACTCGGCGCGGCTCTCCGGCTCGACGCGCGCACCCTGCTCGATCCACATCGCCTTGATCTTCTCCTCTTCGAGCGCGGCCTGCGTCGCGGAATGCAGGCGGTCGAGGATGGCGTCGGGCGTCTTCCTGGGCGCGAACAAGCCGAACCAGATGGTGGCACGAAAGTCCGGCAGCCCCGCTTCGTCCATGGTCGGCACCTCGGGCAGCAAAGGCTCACGGCGACGGTTGGCGACGCCGAGCGCGCGCAGCTTACCCGCCTTCACGTGGGGCGCGATGGCGCCCGGCACGACAAAGGCGGCGGCGACCTGGCCCGCCAAAAGATCCTGCAGCATCGGCGCGCCGCCACGATAGGGCACATGGTTGAGCTTGGTGCCCGTCTTCTCCTCGAACAGGCCGATCGCAAGATGCGTGACGCTGCCGAGGCCGGCAGACCCGACGTCGATGCTGCCGGGCGCCTTCTTCGCTGCCGCGATGAAGGCCGCCAGCGTCGCCACGTTGAGCTTGGTGGGATTGACCACCAGCACATAGGGCACGCGGGCGACCGCGCTGATCGGGGCGAAGTCGCGATCGAAGTCGAAGTCCGTCCTGGGATAGATGTCCGCCGCGTAGGTGAGGCCGGTGTCGCCCAGCAGCAGCGTATAGCCGTCGGCGGGCGCGCGGGCCGCCACGGCGGTGCCCACGGTGCCGCCGGCGCCGCTCTTGTTGTCGATCACGATCGACTGCTTGAAGCGATCGGCCATCGCCGCAGCGACGGGGCGCGCGAAGGTGTCCGAGCCGCCGCCGGCCGGATAGGGAACGATCATGGCGATGGTTTTGTCCGGCCAGTCGGCGGCTCGCGCGCTGCCGGCCGCGCCGATGGCCACCAATCCCGCGATTGCCGTGCGCCGTGAAACGCTCATGCCTCTCCCCCAATTTGCGGCAGCTTAGCGGCGCGCTTGACGGCACGCTAACCCTGGGGACGGACCGGTGCCACCGCTTTCGAGCGCCGCCACAGCACGATCAGCACGATGGCGCCGGCGATGCCGAGGCCGGCAAAGGCGATGGCCATCGTGCCGAAAATCAGGCTGAACATCTCGCCCAGCATGCCCTGCTCGATGCCCAGCACCGCCTTGGGCTCGCTGCGACCCTCGGCCAGGTCGGCAGCCAGGCGGCAGCGGCCCGACCGGTCGATCGTGAAGGCGTAGATCGACGTGCCGGTCTTGTTGCCGATCGCGTAGTTGGCTGCCATGGCAGGCTCCGTGAGCGTCACCGGCGCACCGGTCGCCTCGTCGGCGAGCCGCAGGCGCAAACCGTTCACGGTCTCGGACGCATAGTAACGGCCGTCCACCGTGCTCTTCTTCTCGTGGTAGATCGTGTAGCGGCCGGCCCTGTCGAGCGTCAGCGCGGTGCTGCCCGGCACCACGACACGGATCATCCGCGAATCGGCCGCACCCAGGCGCGGCATCAGGTAGAACAGCGCACCGGCGAATCCCGCCAGTGCGATCAATCCGGCGACAACGAACCATAACGGGCTGCGCATCGCCGACCTCCCACGTCATCCGTCGGTTGGAAGCTCGAGGCGGGTCGCCTTCTCGCCGCCGCTCAGGACGGTGAGCAAGGGCGGCCGGCCGTGCGGTGTCTGCACGAAATGATCGGCATCGCCGCCCGCGATCGAGAGTCGGATGCGGCTGCCGACGGCGAAGCGCCAGGCCGTCGGCAGGAGGGCGAAGCGCAGGAGCTGCGGCTCGCCGACCGGCATCGGCTTGGCATCCTTCCGCGCGAAGGTGCGCCACGGCCAGGTCGTGCGATAGTTTTTCGGTGCCGGCGCCTCGGCGCGATGGATGGCGCGCAGCAAACCCTCGGTGACATAGCGCGCCGTGCCGTCGGCCTCGACTTCCGAGAGATAGACGAACACGGCGGCGTCCGGCTCGCTGGAAGCGAGCCACAGCGACACCACCGGATGGCCCGCGATCTCGAGCGGCGCCGCCAGCGGCTCGGTGGTGAAGGACAACAGTGCGCGTTCGCGCTCCGTCCAGTCGGCGTAGTACGCGGTCGCGTCGATGCCGGCGATGCGCTCGTAACGCGTCTGAGCGCCGCTGCCGATCGAGAAGTCGGCTTGGTACTCCGTCGACGTGGCCTTCTCCGACGCCGACTTGGCCAACCGCTGATCGGGTGCCGTGAAGAACTGACGATTGCCCTTGACTGGCGGCCAGCTCTCGGCGGCACGCCATTCCTCGGCGTGCATGGCGAAGTAGTGGATGGGCTGTTCGTCGGCCAAGCCCGTCTCGCGGCCGGCGAGATGCTGGTCGAAGAAGCGCAGCACCTCGCCCAGCACCGGCAGTTCCGGCTCGATCCTGCCGCGCCACGGCGAGACGTTGACGCGCGCGCCATGGTCCCACGGCCCCAGCATGATGCGGCGCTGGGCGTTGGGCAGCGTCAGGAAACGCGACAGCGTGCCGTTTGCGTAGCCTGCGCCATCCATCCAGCCGGAAATGGCGTAGACCGCGACGTCCTTGGGGATTTCGTCGAGATAATGGTAGGGACCGAACGAGGCGCTGCTGAAGGAAGGATCGTAGGGCAGCGTGTCGTCGCGGAATTTGAACTCGCTCATGAAGTCGGGCATGCGGAAGTTCGCCAGATGCCCCTTCACCGCCTCGCGCGCCAGCGTGCCGTCCTTGTCGTCGTCGACCGGCATCGGGCCCTGCAACGCAGGATCAGCGAAGTAGCTGAACTTTGACCTGAGGTCGCGGCGGTCGTGATCGAGCGCCAGCATCAGCTCGTCATAGACCAGTGCCAGGCGCTTGATGAGCATGCCGCCGGGATAATAATTGTCGGTCCAGGTGTCCCAGACCGCGAACAGCGGCGCGATCGCCTTCACCGCCTTGTGGCCGGTGCTGGCGAGAAAATCGCACGCTGCCCCGAGGTAGGAGATGCCGGTGGCGCCGATGACGCCGTCGCTCCACGGCTGGGCCACGATCCAGTCGGCAATGGCGCGATAATCGTC
>DATGZZ010000272.1:0-3896 GCA_035296945.1 Reyranella sp. | reverse complement strand
CCGGCTGGTCGTGGTCTCGTAGGCGTAGGTGACGGTGCTGGTGCCGGGATACTGCTTGCCGGTCATTGGCGAGTGGGCAAACACTCTACACGCATACCTAGAATACCCTTTGTGCGATATTGTGCGCTTAACTGCATGAATTCGTCATGACGATTTCATGCGACTGCAATGATGGCGTTCAATGCCCGAGTCCTCGTTGCTCTCGCCACTCCGACGGCGACAGACAGGCGTGGGCATGCAGGCCGACGCGCGCCCGCTTCGCCTGGACCTCCTGCTCGACGTAGTCGCCGCCGTCGGCGGTGACCGCCTGCGCCATGCCGGACACGACCATGGCGGCGCCAAGGTCCCTTCCCTCTACACGGCACAGGGCCACCGTGCGCCCCAGGCTGTCCTGGCCCTTGGCCTCGCAGATGACGGGGCGCCGCTCGATCATGGCGGCGAGCGCGCGGGCGGCCACGAAGCCGGCCCGCCAGCCCTGCGGATAGCAGCGCTGGTCGAGCTCGGGCGCATCGATTCCCCAGAGCCTGTAGGTGATGCCGTCCCTCTTGATCGTGTTGCCGTCGATCGCCACCGCCTCGGGAATCCTGGCCGGCAGGTCGTGGTCGGTGAGATAGCTTTCGAGCGCGACAGTCCAAAGGTCGGGAACGGCCGCAAGCCGATGGCCGTCCATCCCCTCCGGCAGGACATACTCGCGGAACGCGCCCTTGCCGCCGGCGGCGCGGAACACGTTGAAATTCCTCCGGCTGTGTCGCAGCGAATAGGAGGAATCGCCGTAGCCGTAGAGCCAGATCGTCGAGCGCTTGAAGGCACTGCCACGACGGAAGAGCTCGGCGTTGACGGCGTCGATGGAGGCGCAACGCTCGCTCAACCATCCGCCGACGAAGTTCACGACGGCGCGCGCGACCCCAGGCTGCCGGCCGCTCCAGGCGACGGCAAGGACGCCGCCGCGCGACACCCCGCCGACGGCGACCCGCTCGCGATCGACAAAGGGCTGCGCCAGAATCACCGGCATGATGGCATCGATGTCGCTGAGGGCGCGTTCGGCGCCGGCGAGCGCGCGCGCCGGGTCGCAACTGTAGCCCTGGGCCCGGTCGGGCTCGAAGCCTTCGTCATAGGTGCCCTCCGAGCCGCCGCGCCCGCGACGCGCGGGCAGGATGACGGCCCAGCCGCGTGCCGTGAACCAGCCGGCCAGCGCCTTGGGATCATAAGGCCGCTCGAAGAGCGCAGGATCACGGCCACGGCCGGTCGAGCCATGATGGAAGATCAAGGTCGGGAACGGCCCGTTGCCCGGCGGCTTGTAGGTGATGGTGGCCAGCCTTACCTGCTCGCCGTCGATCGCGAGCGGCACCATTGCGCGTTCCTGCGCGGCCAGCGGGCCTGGCATCACGACGGTGATGCCGGCAAGAAGAAGAAGCGAGGCCAGTCGTCTGCTGATGTGGGTCATCGGTCAGGTCTCGCCGGCGACCGCGGCAGGTCCCGCACGCAGCTTACCATCATGACTGCTTGTTGTCGCCGTCCTCAATGGCGGGGCGCGGATCAGGCCGAAGCGCTGCAGCAGCTCCGGCTCCGGCGCCGGCGCTGCCGGCACGCCGGGCGGCAGCAGCGGCACGAAGGGTCGGATGGCGTGGACATTCGCCGCCGCTGTCCTTTTCATAGAGACGGGGAAGCCCAGAGCAGACCGGTTTTCATATGACCTTTATATGGCCCAGGTTGAAGCTTCTGGTATCCTGCTCACAAGCGCTGCACTCTGCCGGCATCGATCATCGGCGGATGCCCACGAATGGCGATGGTGTTCGCTCAACAAGGCGGCCGTTGGAACAGGGATTTCGAAATGAAGAATATTCGTTGGCTTGCGGCAATCGCCGCCGCGATCATCATCGCACCGTCATTGGCCGAGGCGCGCGCCGGCGCAGGCTCGAGTTCCGGCAGTCGCGGCGGCCACACCGACCAGGCACCGCCGCCGACCCAGACCGCGCCCAAGGCCAAACCCGTCGAACGCAGCACGACGCCGCAACAGCCGGCGCAAAAGCCGTCAACCGGTGCCCCGACGCAAGCCACGCCGCAACCGGGCGGCTTCATGGCGCGCAATCCGTTCCTCTCCGGCCTGATGGGCGGCATGCTCAGCGCCGGCCTGATCGGCATGCTGTTCGGCGGCGGCTTTGGCGGCGGCCTGAGCGGCGGCGCCGGCTTCCTTGGCCTGCTCCTGCAGGTTCTGCTGATCGGTGGCGTGGCCTACCTGGTCGTTCGGCTGTTCCGTGGCTGGAGCGCCGCGCGAGCCCAGCCGGCCGGCCCGGCCCATGCCTACGCGGCCTCGCCAGGGATGTCCGAGGCGCCGATGGCGCGGTCGAGCGTGGCGCTGCCCGCCGGCGCCGCGGCCAGCGGCGGCACCGCTTTGGGCAACGCGTCCGCACAACTCGCCATCGCCGCCGACGACTACCAGGCATTCGAGGCACTGCTGACCGACGTCCAGGCGGCTTACAGCAAGGGAGATCTCGCCGCGATGCGTGGTCTCGCGACGCCGGAGATGCTCGGCTATTTCTCCGAAGAGCTTTCCCGCAACGCCAGCCGCGGTGTCGAGAACAAGGTCGAGGCGGTGAAGCTCGAACAGGGCGACCTGTCGGAGTCCTGGAGCGAGCCAGGCCTCGACTATGCGACGGTCGCCATGCGCTTCAGCATGATCGACGTGACCCGCACCATCGCCGACGGCAAGATCGTCGATGGCAACGAGCACGTTCGCACCGAGGCGACGGAAATCTGGACCTTTCTCCGCAGTCGCGGCGGCAAATGGATATTGTCGGCAATTCAGCAGGGCGGCTAGAGCACGTTGGGTCCAGCTGGAATCAGCTGGACCCCCATCATGCCTCCTGCAACACGCATTCCCGGTGAGCGTTGCATCGTGTTCTAGGGCGGGCTCGTGAGTTGCCGATAGATCTGCTCCAGCGCCAGGCACAGCCCCGCCGTATCGCAGGCCGCAGACGCCGCAAGGCGGGCGCGCAGGCCGGCGCGTAGGGCAGCGAGGCTGGCGGGAGTCGCCGGGTCGCGCGCCAGCGCACTCGCCTTGGCCACCAGATCGTCTGCATCCTGGGCGACCCAATCATCGAGGCCCGCCGCCCGAAGAAGGGAGGCGCTCGTGCGGGCGACCCAACGGTCGCCGGCGTAGGTCAGGACGGGAACACCCTGCCACAACGCCTCGGTCGTCGTGGTGCCGCCGTTGTAGGGAAACGTATCCAGTGCGATGTCGATGCGATCGTAGCTCTGCAGGAAGTCGAAGTGTGCCGCGCCACCTTCGAGGTCGACACGCTCGCCCGCGACGCCGCGGGCGGCCAGGCGGGCCGCCAGGTGGTCGCGGTTGGAAGGTTCGGCAAGCGTGGCCGCGCGGATCAGCAGGCGCGACGTCGGCGCAGCCCGCAGGACGCGCGCCCAGATGTCGAGGGTGAGGTCGCCCAGCTTGTAGGCCGAGGCCAGCGCCCCGAAGGTCAGCCTGCCCTGGTTGCCGGTGCAGGGCGGCGGCGCGACGTCCGGCACGGCATGAAAGACCTCGAACGCAAGGTAGGTGCCGGGCACACGCAACACGCGCTCCGTGTAGAAGCCTTCCTCGCCGGTCGGGATCACCGCGTCGTCGCCAACGATGCCATCGAAGCAATCGAGACCCGACGTCGCGAAGCTGTTGAACCAGGCGAGCTGCACCGGCGCCGGCCGGCGCAGGAACAAGCGCAGCCATTTTGCGGCGCTGTAGGCGTTGAGGTCGACAAGGACGTCGATGCCGGCCGCGGCGAGCAGGCGTGCGATCTTTTCGTCGTCGCACGCGCCCACCTGCCAGATCACATCGCGTTCGTGTTCCCGGTAGCCGGCCGCTGCCGAGGGGTCGCCGCCGAGCGAGACCAGATGCACTTCGA
>DATGZZ010000271.1:0-4162 GCA_035296945.1 Reyranella sp. | reverse complement strand
TCGGCTCCGCCCTTGGCCAGCTCCGTGTCGTAGAAGCCGGGGTTGGCGGCCCCGAACTTCCGCCCCTCCTCCAGCACGCTGTCGTAAGAGCGCAGGATGGCGTCGTCATAGAACGACAGGCCGCGCGGATCGTCGTAGATGATCCAGCGCAGCTTCGGCAGCTTGTCCTTGAGCGACAGCGCCTTGTCGACCTGCTCCTGGTCCTCGGCGATGATGATCGACGTCTCGGCGTGGTTCAGCACAAAGACCAGCTCCGAGGCGATCGAATCCTGATAGACCGGCACCGAAATGCCGCCCAGCGCCTGAGCCGCGAGCTGGGCGATGTAGAGTTGGGGCCGGTTGTCGCCGACGACCGAGAGCTTGTCGCCGCGCTTGAAGCCGATCGCGGCCAGCCCCAGCGCGAGGTCGCGCATCTGGTCGCGGTAGCCGGTCCAGGTCAGCGTCTGCCAGACGCCGCGGGTCTTCTCGCGGATGCCCGGCCCCTTGGGATCCTGCTCGGCATTGCGTTGCAGGAGCTTGGGCAGCGTCGACGTCGCGGCCTGATCGACCAGACTCATGCGCGTTCACTCCTGGTGGTGCCGAGATAGGCCTGGATGACGGCGGGATCGCGCTGGACCTCCTCCGGCGTGCCGGCGGCGATGCGCCGGCCGCGGTCGAGCACGACGACATGGTCGGAGATGTCCATGACCACCCCCATGTCGTGCTCGATCAGCACGACGGTGACCCCGCGCTCCTGGTTCACGTCCAGGATGTAGCGCGCCATGTCCTCCTTCTCGTCCTGGTTCATGCCGCCCATCGGCTCGTCGAGCAGCAGCACCCGCGGCTCGACCGCGAGTGCGCGGCCGAGCTCGACGCGCTTGCGCAGGCCGTAGGCCAACGCGGCCGTCGGCTGCTTGCGCAGGTCCTGAAGCTTCAGGAAGTCGATGATTTCCTCGCAGGCCTCGCGATGGGCGATGTCCTCTTTCTGCGCCATGCCCCAGTAGATGACGGAGGCGAGCACGCCCGACTTCATGCGCACGTGGCGGCCGAGCATCAGGTTGTCGAGCACGGTGAGCCCGCTGAACAGGGCGATGTTCTGGAAGGTGCGGGCAATGCCGAGGGCTGCGATGTCGCTCGGCTTCTTCTGCGTGATGTCCTGGCCTTCGAGCACGACGCGGCCGGTGTCGGGCTTGTAGAAGCCCGAGATCATGTTCAGGAGGGAGGTCTTGCCTGCGCCGTTAGGCCCGATGATGGATACGATTGCGCCACGCGGCACTTCAAGTGACACATCCTGCACGGCGACGACGCCGCCGAAACGCTTGGATACGCCCTCGACCACAAGCTGATTGTCGCCCTCTTGCGCGGCCACGCGCCGGGCAGACGACCCCGCCATGAACCCTCCCTGAACTCTGCCTCACTTTGCTTATTATTGCCGGCATCATGCAGGCTCGGGAGGGCCAAGGCAACCGGCCGCTGGCCGCCTCGCATTCGCTATGCGCTTCGACTCCAGTGCCACTGCTCGGTGTTGGCCGGGATCCAGCCCCGCCGGCGCCCGCTCCTTCTCGAAGCGAATGTCCAGACAGGACCGCCGGCAGGCTCATCTGCAGTCAGGCGCTGCAGCGTCATCTCGAGGCCACCCGAGTTGTTGGCCGCGGTCATCCAGGCATCGTTGGCGAAAAGATGGAGGAGACAGTCCTCGCCGTTGTTCTGGATGACCACGCTGTCGCCGCGATTCCTGAGATCGCGGCCGACCGCGGCAATCTGCTGACGCAGTTCCAGGGGGTCGCGGATGAACAGATAGTGCGCGAGCCGCATCAGGCCGCCTTCGCGCAGCGGCCAGGCGCGCGGGCCTGCAAGAGTGATGCAAAGCGTCATGTAGTTCTCGGCCGGCAGGCGACGGCGGAAGCGGAAGAGCCAGCGAAGGAATTCCCTGCCCGGCTGGCCCGACGGGCCGCACGGCGGGCACTCCTCGTCGCGCCATTCGCCCGACTGCCAGGTCAGGCGATAGCGCTCGTCCCCACCCATGAGGATCAAGCCGGTCCGATCCCATTCCCGCTGGGCGCCCGCTGTGAAGGACTCCGGCTGGTATCCCACCCACGTCATATCGTGACGTCCCAGGCCTGCGATCGCCTTGGCACGCACCGTCACGCTGGGATGGAGCGAGTCCGCCGCCGGATGCCAGCGCGGCCACGAGCCGAGCAGGCGCCAGGCCGGCTGGCGCTGCAGCTCGTCGTGCAGGCGGGCCAGCGGATCGGGCCGCAACGAGGCCAGCAGCCCCCGCTGGAAGACCAGTCCGTGCGCCATGCAGGCACCCAGCATCCACTCCAGGGCGATGTCCGACAGACCCGGATCGGCATAGCCGCCGCCCACGTCGCAATGGGCGCCGCGGAACCAGACCTCCTTCAGAGTGGTCGTCCACGCGCCCGCTGGAAGCGTCTTGTCGAACGGAGTCGGGAAGAACTGGGCGCGCCGCTCGTCCATCGCCATCGCATGGTAGACGTTGACGCAGATCGGCGAGGGATCGGTCGACAGCGGACTGTTGCGGAAGAACTTCAGCGCGTTGAACCACCAGCCCCACATCGGCACGCCGAGCGAGCCCACGGTGTCGAAGAGGCCGAGGAACTCCACGGGCGGAAGCTGCTCATGCACGTAGCTCCAGTGGATGGCGACGTTCTTGTCCGTCTCCCGCCGCATGCGGAACAGCCGCACGACGTCGGCCGAGTAGCGCACGTTCTCGGCGCGCAGCAGGCCGCAACGGCGGATCACGCCGGCGACGCAGCGCGCCGTGTAGGCGCCGCGCGAAAAGCCGATCAGGTAGATGCGATCGCCCGGCCGGTACCGGCGGACGATCTCACAATAGGCTTGCACGATGTTTTCAGTGATGCCGACGCCGAAGCCGGCCTCGATGAGGGTCCGGAACTTCACGAACGCACCGAAGAACGGCGTGGCCTTCACCCAGCCGATCATCTTGGCGATGGCGCCGAGCGTCTTGCCGGTGAGAGACTCCGACGACGTCTCCGTTCCCACGCCCGCATCGTACCAGGCCGTCTGCGCCTCGTTCTTCTCGAGGTTGGAGAACAGACGGAAGACGTTGGTCGGCGCGGCGATGCCTTCGCTCAGCTGGTCGGGTCGATTGCTGGTGCCGTCGCAGAAGATGACGATGCGACGGCCCGTGCCGACTGTGGCAGGCGGCGGTCCGAGCGGCAGAGGGTCGACCTCGAATACCTGCGGGCCGTCGGCGGGCCTGGTCACGATCTGTTGCACGCGCTTCACGCAATTGCGCATTTGCCAGGTGAGCCGCGCCGGTCCCGCACAGGCCAGCACGGCGTAGCCAACCATGAGCCACGGCAGCTCCTGCGGCCAGGCACGCCACACCGCGACCGGCTGTCCCGGCGACAGCACTGCCAGGAGAGCAAGGGCGGCCACCGCCACGATCAACGGGCTCAGCACCCAGCTGGGGGACGACCACGGCCGGTGGCTGCGCAGCAGCGCGCCCCAGGCAATAAAATAGGGAACGATCAGCCAGAGCAGGGCGAATATGAACGCGTCGGAAGCGAAGAACGCACCGATCGTCGTGATCGCCTTGCCGATCCAATCCAAGATCATGGCCAACTCCCCGCGTCCGGCCGCCGAATTTTAGCAGTATGATGGGCAAAGCATCAGGAGAATCGCATGTCGCGCCACATCGTCTGCCTCACCTTCGACCACGACCATCTGTCAGGCTTCATCGCCCGCGGGCAGACGACGCCGACGGCCATATCGCGCGGCGAGTACGACGTTGTGGTCATCCCGCGGCTGGTCTCGCTGCTGGAACGCTACGGCATCAAGGCCACTTTCTTCACGCCCGGCCACACGATCGACAGCACGCCGCAGGCCGTCACGCCCTACGTCGAGGCGGGACACGAGCTTGCCCATCACGGCTGGACGCATCGCCTGCCCGCCTCGCTGTCGCGCGAAGAAGAAGAGGAGGAAATCGTCCGCGGCAATGAATCGATCAAGCGCATCAGCGGCAAGCTGGCGCGCGGCTATCGCTCGCCGGCCTGGGATCTCTCCCCGCATTCGATCGAGCTGCTGCAGAAGCACGGCATCCAGTACGACAGCTCGCTGATGGGCCACGACTACGACTGCTACTTCGCCCGCCAGGGCGACGTCGCCGAGCTCAAGACGCCGTTCGTGCGCGGTC
>DATGZZ010000270.1:0-3740 GCA_035296945.1 Reyranella sp. | reverse complement strand
AGATCCTGGGCGGGCCGGCGCCGGGCTACTCGTCGGGCCAGGCGATCGCCGTCATGCAGGAGGTCGTGGCCAAGACGCTCACGCCTGACTTCACCATCGGCTGGATCGGCTCGGCCTACCAGGAGCTGGCGACCCGCGGCTCGGGCCAGCTGGGCTTCGTCTTCGGCCTGATCATGGTGTTCCTGATCCTGGCCGCGCAGTACGAGCGCTGGTCGCTGCCGCTTGCGGTGCTGACCGCCGTGCCCTTCGCCGTGCTGGGCGCGCTTCTGGCGATCTGGCTGCGTGGCCTGGACAACGACGTCTATTTCCAGATCGGCCTGGTGACGCTGATCGGGCTTGCCGCCAAGAACGCCATCCTGATCGTCGAGTTCGCCTCGCAGCGCCACCGGCAGGGGCACTCGGTCTACGATGCCGCGATCGAGGCGGCCCGGCTGCGCTTCCGGCCGATCATCATGACCTCGCTCGCCTTCATCCTGGGCGTGCTGCCGCTGGCCATCAGCACCGGCGCAGGGTCGGCCAGCCGCCATTCGATCGGCACCGGCGTGATCGGCGGCATGATCGCGGCGACCTTCGTCGCCATCCTGTTCGTGCCGCTGTTCTTCAGGCTGCTGACAGGGTCGCGGACCGGGCGGCGCGCCACGGACGCAACGGAGAAGGGCGCCGATCCGGCGGAGTGATTTGCGCGCTGCCTGCACGGATGTGCGTTTGACCACATTCCCCGACCTGTGAACCTGCGAGAACAGCCCCTGGAACGCATCGGGGGCAACACTTGGTTGGTGCCGCGAGACGCCATCTTTCCTCACTGGTTTTGCTTCTGCTGGGAAGCTTGGGCGCGGGCTGCGCGCAGGGCGTGCCGCAGTACAACGTCTATGTCCTGGCATTCAACGCACAATACGAGCAGGGCGACTCCGTGCTCGATATCGTTGGTCAAGCCGAACGGGCGGTTGGCTCTCGCCAGCTCAACCCCGCCGTCTTCGATCCCGACAGTTCCGCGTACTATCTCGACACCGTCGATCCGCCGATCACCGCCTCGTTCAGGGCCTCGCTGAAGTCCTTGAAGACCTACAATGAGGCGCTCGTCGGATTGACCAACGGCGAGGCGGCCAACGTGCTGGTCGCCCGCATCTCTGTTTTGGCGAACACCACGGCTGCCGGAGTTTCGGCGGGAAGCGTGGCGCTGGGCGGCCCTGCCGCGGTGGTGGGGGCGGAAGGCATCGTCATTGCGACGACCGGCGCGCTCAAGATCGCCGAGCCGATCTTCAAGTCCGCGGCGACCGCGGCAAGCCGCGAAGCTTTCCGGCAGGAATTGATCAGGGCCTATCCCGAGATGCGCATGCTGCTGGTCGAGCTGCGCAAGGCCACGGCGCCGATGTACCAGATCATGCGGCGCAGCCTGGTCGTGCGCGGCTCCGACGAGACCGACACCGGCCGGTCGCCCGATGCCGAGCGCGTGCTGGCCAACAAGCGCCAGCTTCTCGCCGGCTGGGTCCTGCTGATGGACAAGAGCCTGCTGGCGCTCGATCAGGCGGTAGCGGCGGCGAAAAGCAGTGACAGCTCCGCGCGCGCCGCAGGCCTCACCGATGCGTCGATCGAGCTCAAGGTGTTTGCCGAACAGATGAAGGCGATACGCCTGAAGCAATAGATCTGGAGCGGGCCATGGCAACTCTTCCAGAGACACAAGCCGAACTCGAAGCCTTGCGCGCCAAGGTGGCGACCGAAAGCCGGGCAGCGAGAGATGCCGGCGACACCGCAAAGAGAGAGCAGCTGAGGGCTCTCCTGGGTGAGATCGACGACGAACTGGACAGGCTCGCCCTTGCCGACCTTCGAGCCGCCGCCGATCGCCTCGTGTCGTACAGGACCCGCCTGGAGGCCCTGACCCGCGTCGTCCTGTCGTGGCCGTTCGGGTCGGCCGAGGCGCCGCCGAATCACGAGCGACCCTTCAGGGCCAAGGAACTGCCACCGAACGACTTCGCGGACGCCGGACCCACCGCACCGCCGCCTGCGCCCGAGCCGCTGCCGCTGACGACCGTCCCGCAGGTCAGCCCCGAATGGTCGAAGAACTACCGCCAGCTCTGGAATACGCTGACGTTCAGCAATGCTGACTGGCAGAAGCAGGCGACGGCGATCGCAAAGAAGATCGTCGCCAACCAAGCGCGCTATGCGGCCGCGGTCGCCGGCATGCCGGTGCCCTGGTGGTTCGTCGCCGTCGTCCATTGCATGGAATGCAGCATGCGGTTCGACCAGCATCTGCACAACGGCGATCCGCTGTCCGGACGCACCATCCAGGTTCCTCCGGGTCGGCCGCTGGCCGGCGCGCCGCCGTTCACCTGGGAACAGAGCGCGCACGACGCCATACAGTTCGAGCGGCTCGATCGGGTCACGGACTGGTCGCTGCCGAACGTCCTGTTCAATTGGCACCGCTACAACGGCATCAACAACGAGTACAAGCGCCGCGGCATCCCCACGCCCTATCTGTGGAGCGGCTCGGCGCACTACAAGAAGGGCAAGTACGTCGCCGACGGCGTATTCGACGCCGAATTCGTGTCTCGCCAGCTCGGGGCCGCCGTCATCCTGAAGGCGCTGGTCGATCTCGGCGCCGTGACGGTCGATCAGCAAGTGGCGCCGGCAGCCGATTCAGCAACGGCGGCGGTTGCCAACACACCAGCGACGCCCGCTGCCACTCCGGCAGTGGTGCTGCCTGCCACTCCGGCAGTGCCGCCGGCACCTGTCAGCCCGGTCACCGTCGACGCTGCGGCCGCTGCCATTCCGCACATTGCCCGCGAGCTTGCCTATCCGGGGCTGCTCAAGCAGGGCGCCAACACCGAGACGTTCGGCGTCAAGCGTTTACAGGAGTGGCTGCGGATTCACGGCTTCGCAGCACCGCTCGATTCGGCCTTTGGATCGTCGACCGCCGATCAGCTCAAGGCGTTCCAGGCCAGCCGGGGGCGGCCATCGTCGGGCGAGCTCGATGAACCGACGTGGGACCTGTTGACCGCACCCATGCGAAAGGCCCTCGTGAAGATCGAGAACGCCGGTTCGATGTCGCTCGACGATCTTGCCATCACGATCGCCAAGCAGCACCTGGCACAGAAACCGATCGAGGTTGGCGGCAACAATCTCGGCCCATGGGTCAGGCTCTACATGGCGGGGGATGACGGCAAGGAGCAGCTATGGTGCGCGGGCTTCGTCTGCTTCGTCGTCGCCCAGGCTTGCCGTGAGCTGAAGATCGACATGCCGTTCAGGCGGCGAGTCGGGGTGCCGTTGCTGGTCGACGATGCCAGGGACTCGGGCCGGCTGGTGAATGGGGCGGAGCTCAAGACACCGCAGGAGCGTCGCTCGAAGCTCAAGCCCGGCTACATCTTTGCCGTCCGCAACGGAGCGAGCTTCTCTCACACCGGCTTCGTTCTGGGATTGAACGATGCGACCTTCGACACCGTCGAGGGCAATACCGGTGCGGAAGGCGGCAACGACGGTGCGAACGCCAAGCAGGGGAGCCGTTCTTTTGCCGGCAACGACTTCATTCGCCTGACCTGACGAAGCCGCTGGCGCCTACCTCAGACGTCAGCGCCCGCGGAACGCCCGGTCGACCTGCTCGCGCAGCGGCTTGGTGAGATAGGACACCACCGTGCGCGGCGAGGTCTTGATGAAGACCTCGACCGGCATGCCGGCCATCGGCTGCAGGCCTTCCAGGCGCGCCAGCTCCTTGTCGGAGATGCGGATGCGCACCGCGTAGTAGGCCT
>DATGZZ010000269.1:0-5340 GCA_035296945.1 Reyranella sp. | reverse complement strand
CACGCCGTTGATGCCGAGTTCGCCCGCATCGCGCGTGACGACGCCCTTGCGGAACACCTTCTCCGCGCCGGGCAGGGGTGCCATGCGCGCCGCCAGATGCCCGCCGCTGAACATCTCGGCCGTGGCGAGCGTATGCCCGCGCTCGAGGAGGGCTGCCAGCACCACGCCTTCCAGCGTCTGGTCGTCCTCGGCAATGACGAAGTTGCCGAGGCGCTTCCTCACCTCCGCCTCGACCGGCGCCAGCCGCGCGATGAGGTCGGCCTCGTTGTCGCCGCGCACGGCGAGCTTGGTCTCGAGCTCGGGGTAGTGCGCCTGGAAGCCGAGCTTGATGTGGCCGTTCGTGAAGGCCTCCATGTCGCCCAGCATGTTGTCGGCGCGCGATTCGCCGATGCCGAAGGTGTGGAAGCGCTTCAACCGCGTGACGCCGGTGATGCCGCCGAGCTTGAGCAGGCGCGGGATCACCTGCTCGTCGATCATGCGGCGCATCTCGCGCGGCACGCCGGGCGTGAAGAAGAAGCGAGCCTTGCCGATGGTGACGGCGAAGCCGCAGGCCGTGCCGATCGGGTTGTCGATGAACTCGGCATTCTCCGGCAGCATCGCCTGCTTCTTGTTGTTGGGCGGCATGACGCGGCCGCGCCGGGCGTAGCTTTCGGTCATGCGCGTCATCCAATGCTCGTTCAGCACCAGTGGCACGCCGCACGCCTCGGCCGCGACCTCCTGCGACAGGTCGTCGACGGTGGGGCCGAGCCCGCCATTGACGATCACGGCGTCGGCGCGTTCGCCGGCCTGGCGGAAGGCCTGCAGCAGGCTCGCCCGGTCGTCGCCCACGGTGGTGCCCCAGTGCACGGTGAGCCCGACATCGCCGAGCCGCCGCGCCATGTGGCTGTAATTGGTGTTGATGGTCTTGCCGGTCAGGATCTCGTCGCCGGTGCACAGGATTTCGACACGCATGCGGCGAGACTAGCGCATATTCCGCTGCGACACAGCGACGACAACCGCCTCACTGCCGTCCTACCGCCCCAGGCCGCGCACCACGAGTTCCTTCGCCATGCGAAGCTGCAGGCCGAGCTTGGGCTTGTGGCCCCAGACGCTGGTGATGTCCGTGGTGTGTTCGCGCCAGCCCGCGGGCTCGATCTCCTGACCGCCGGCACCGATCTCGAAATCGAAGCCCGACGGCGTGCGACCGTAGAACGAGAAGGTGCCGTCGGGATCGGGATGCTGGCCGAGCTCGAGGCTGAGCGGCACCCGGGTGCGTTGCGCCCGCTCGAAGGCCGCGCCGACGTCGGCCAGGCGCTCGGCCTGCAGCATGAAATGGTGCAGGCGCTTGCGCAGCGGCAGGTCGAACAGCGCCAGCGAATGGTGCCGGCGATTGCAGTGCAGGAAGGTGCCGCGCACCTGGATCGGGCCGACCTTGGCCGCCAGCCGCTCGCTGACGCCGAAGCCCAGGGCATCGACATAGAAGCGCTCCATGGCGCCAAGATCGCGGCTCACCAGCGCGGCGTGGCCCATGCCGAGGCTCCCGGTGCGATAGCCGCCCGGCATCACGGTCGAAGCGAAGGGTTTGTCGGCCGGCTCGGCGCCGCTGTGCAGTTCGATGCGGTTGCCCATGGGATCGCTGAGCAGGTGCAGGCGCGCGACCCGGCGTGCGTTGCCGAGCGAGGCGGGCGCGCGCTCGGTGGCGAGGCCCTGCGCCGACAGTCGGGCGCGCAGGGCGTCGAGGCCGGCGTCGTCGCCGCAGTCGAGCCCGATGGCTACAAGATCGTCGGCCTTGCCTTCCTCCACGATCAGGCGCTGGCGGGCCTCGCCGTCCAGCGCATAGCCCAGGCTGCCGTCGAGGTTGGTCACCGGCTCGGGCAGGCCCAGCATGGTGCGGCAGAAGGCGTGCCAGCGTTCGGGGCGGCGCACGGCGAAGGCGAGGTAGCCAAGCTTCAGCATGATGTACTCTGGTGGTGGACGTTCGCTCTAAAAACAGAGATAGTCTCTAAAAATGGACAGTCAATCCAAAAATGTCACTCGCTTGTCGGCGCTGCCCACGGCCTTGGCCGAGGCGGCGCCAGGCCGGCTGCCCAAGCGCGAGCGCACGCGTCGTCAGCTCATTGCCGCGGCGGTCGGGGTGCTGACGCGGCGCGGCACCGCGGCGGCGACCATGCAGGAGATCGCGTCGGCGGCCGAGGTGGCGCCGGCCACGCTCTACAACCACTTCCGCACCAAGGACGAGCTTCTGCAGGGCGTGGCCCTGCATGTCGCCGAGACGCTGTGCCGGCGCATTGCCGAGAGCTACGGCCACGTCCGCGACGCGGCCGAGCGCATGGCGATCGGCAACCGCCGCTACATTTGGCTGGCCGAGCAGAGCCCGGGCTGGGCGCTGCTGCTGCTCGATATCGGGCTCGCCGTGCCGCACCTTGCCCAGCAGGTGACGCAGGATGCGCGCGCCGATCTGCGGCTCGGGCTGAAGCAGAAGCGCTTTCGCGTGATAAGCGAAGCGGCGGCCATGGACCTGATCAGCGGCACGGTCGGCCAGGCGATGCGCAGCGTGGCGCTGGGCTTGGCGCCGGCCCGCCACGATGTCGCGGTGGCAGCGACGGTGCTGCGCGGGCTCGGCATGGCAGCCGACGAAGCGCTCGCCGTGGCGCGACGGCCGTTGCCGGAGTTCCCCGTGGCCGGCTAACGTCCGACCAACCCGAGGGGAGGAATTTCAATGACGACGCTTTCATCCGATCTGCGCGAGGCGCTGGCCAAGGTCGGCACGTCGACGCTCACCGGCGTGCTGAACCGGCGTGGGCTCAGGAGCATGACGCTGTTCGACGTCTGGCCGATGCGGCCCGAACAGCCGCGCCTGGTCGGCATCGCCTTCACCATGCGCTTCATCCCCTCGCGCGAGGACATGGACGGACCCACCTCCAAGAACCGTTCGACGGTGCAGCCGCAGGCGATGGAGGAATGCCCGCCCGGCCACGTGCTGATGATCGATTCGCGCGGCGATTCGCGGGCGGCCTCGGCGGGCGACCTCTATGTCGGCCGGCTGAAGGCGCGCGGTGCCGCGGGCATCGTGACCGACGGCGGCTTTCGCGACACCGACGGCGTGTTCAAGACCGGCTTGCCCGCCTATCATCGCCGGCCGTCCTCGCCGCCCAGCCCAATCGCCCACCGGCCGGTCGACCTGCAGCTGCCGATCGGCTGCGGCGGCGTCGCCGTCTACCCGGGCGACATCGTGGTCGGCGACCGCGATGCCGTGCTGGTGATCCCGCCCGACATCGTCGAGGCGGTGGCCCAGGAGGCGCTCGACACCTACCACTACGAGGAGTTCGCCGAAGCCGAGGTGGCGCGCGGCCGCTCGCTCAAGGGCCTGTTCCCGGCCGCCGGCGAGGAAGCCAAGCGCGACTACGAGGAGTGGAAGAAGAAAAAGGGCTGAGCCCGAGCGCTCATATCCTCCCCCGTCATACGGGGGAGGGTAGGGAGGGGGAAAGCCCCACCGACGTTCTTCGTCATTTCAGATCTGAAATCAGAAAGACCGCGACTGCGGCCTGCCCCCTCCCAACCCTCCCCCGAAGACGGGGGAGGAATATGAGAGTCGCCCTACGCCAGCTTCGTCCGTATCTCCAGCCCGCCCTTCAAGGTCAGCGTCACCGGCGTGCGCTCGGCGATGTCGGCCATGCGCTTCTTGTGCTCGCCATCGACGCCGCCTTCGATGGTGAGCACGCGGTCGATGTGCTGCCGGTCGCCCTCGCGCACGAAATGCACGTCGGCGTGCACTGCCGTCACCGGCCACTGCTTGCGCTCGGCATACATGCGCAAGGTGATTGCCGTGCACGCCGCCAATGCCGAGGTCAGGAGCTCGTAGGGGCCCGGCCCGACATCCTTGCCGCCGAGCGCCGGACCTTCGTCGGCGGTGATGCGGTGATGGCCGGTGACGATGGCGGTCTGGTAGTTGGTCGTGCCGATGCTTGCCTTGGCGTGCGCCATGATCGCCTCCGTTGCGGAGGCGGCAGTCTAGCGACGGCGTACGCTCTTTGCCGCCTTGGCAGTCTTCGATGCGACCTTTCGCGCGGCCTTCCGTGCGCTGCGCTTGACGGTGCGCTTGGTCCGCGAGGCCACCTTGCGAGCGGCCTTGCTTGCCGCCTTCTTCTTGCCGGCGACCTTGCGCTTGCCGGCGCCGATCCTGCGATTGACGGCCTGCACGGCCTGCCTGCCGGTCCTCACGATCGCAAGCTCGGCGCGCGCGACAGCGTCCGCGACCGTGTCGACGATGGTGTTCTTCGCCATTTGTCGGTTGTCCCCTGGATGACTCGCACCGGTCAACGCGAACGCATCGCAGAGGTTGCGATATTGCTAGCGATACATCCGCATCCACTTGCGATCGATGTGGTCCTTCCACCACCACACCCATCGCCCTTCGATCGCCCAGCGGCCTCTGGTGGCGACGGCACGGCCATCGCCGGTGCCGAGGAGCGAGAGATATCGACGCTGCGGGATGAACGGCCGCGCCGCCGCGCCGCCGAGCACGCGCCGCAGATTGTCGGCAAGCGGCGGGCCCTGGCGCACCGCGAACACGCCCGCCTTGGGCCGGCGATGGTTCATGGCGGTGGCGCAGTCGCCGGCGGCGAAGATGCGGGCATCACCGGTCGAGGCGAGCGTGTCGTCGACGGCGAGAAAGCCCTTCTCGTCGAGCGGCAGGCCGGTGTCGGCGAACCACGGCGCGGCGCTCGCCTCGGTGACGACGAACACCGCATCGGCCTGCTGCCAGTGGCCATCCTCGAGCCGGACCGCGCCGCGCTCGATGCGCTGGGCGCCGGCGTGCTCGAGCAGCCGGATGCCGCGGCGCCGGAAGATCGCGCGCAGCCTGCGGCGGGCCGCCTCGGCCTGGCCGGCCAGGATCTCGTCCTTGGTGGCGAGCGTGACCTGCAGGCTGGCCGCCTTGGCGATCTCGCGCAGCCGATGGTCGATCGCCAGCGCCAGCTCGACGCCGCCCGCGCCACCGCCGATCACCACGACGTTGAGCGGCCCCCGCCAGCTCTCCATGCGCTCGCTGAACGCGAGCCACCGCCGGCCCAGCTCGGCGATCGGCTTGACCGGGATGGCCCATTGCCCGGCGCCCGCGATGGCCCCGACATTGGGCGCCGAGCCGACATCGATCGACAGCAGGTCGTAGGGGACGGCGGGCTGGTCCCCCAGCAGCACCCGCCGCTGGGCGCGATCGATGCCGGTCGCCTCGGCATGAACCAGCCGCGCGCCCGAGCGGGCGCAGAGCGCAGCCAGGTCGATATGGCATTCCTCGAAGCTGTAGTGGCCGGCGACAAAGCCCGAGATCATGCCGGAGTAGGGCGTCTCGACATCGCGGCC
>DATGZZ010000268.1:0-4380 GCA_035296945.1 Reyranella sp. | reverse complement strand
ACACCGCCGTCACGCCACGCTACCTCACTGGTTTCAGCCCGGCGCGGGAACTGCCGATCATCGGCAAGATCGCGCTCGGCTCGCTCAAGAACAAGCTCCTGATCCTGCTGCCGGCGGCGCTCGCGCTGAGCCTCCTGCTGCCCCAGGCGATAACGCCGCTGCTGATGCTGGGAGGGGCGTACCTTTGCTACGAAGGCGCGGAGAAGGTCTACGAGTCCCTCTTTCCCCATGGCGCGCACGCCCACGAAGCAAAGCTCGAGCCGGTGGCGATCGATGCCAAGACCTTCGAGGATGAGAAGGTCGCCAGCGCCATCAAGACCGATTTCATCCTCTCGGCGGAGATCATGGCAATCACGCTCGCCGCCATTCCCGCCGGCAATATCGTGACCCGGGGGATGATCCTCGCCGTCGTCGGCATCGGCATCACGGTGGCGGTCTACGGCGTCGTCGCCCTGATCGTCAAAGCCGACGATCTCGGCCTGGCGCTCGCGCGTCTGTCGCCGACCTCATCCCTTGCCGCGCCGCTGCGCGTGACCGGCCGCGCGCTCGTCCGGGGCATGCCCTGGCTGCTCAGTGGATTGGGCACCATCGGCACGGCGGCGATGATCTGGGTCGGCGGCGGCATCATCCTTCATGGCCTGGAGGAGTTCGGACTGGGCTGGCCCAGCCATGCGCTTCATGACGCGGGCGCCGCCGTCGCGCGCGCCGTTCCCCTTGCCGGCGCCTTCGTGGCCTGGCTCGTGGAAGCTGCAGGGGCCGGCGTGGCCGGGTTCGGCATCGGCCTGTTGGCCATTCCGCTGACCGGCCGCGTGCTGTCGCCGCTCTGGCGGCTGGTCAAATCGCATATCCGCCGGATCCGGTTGCGCCACCGGCCGTGATGGGGAACTCAGCCTCAGCGCGACGTGCCTCTCCCGACGTCACCGGAGTAACGCGCGCTATCGCGGCGTTGAAAAGCCGAGGACCCTGGGCCGAACCCTGCGCGCCGACCGCTTGTGCGTCGTCGACGCAGCTGAAGAACGGGCCGTGCGGACCACGGGTGCAACCCTGAGTGCTTGTTCGCAGCCCGTGCTCTATCCCTCCTTATGCTCATGCAGACCGGGTTTTTGCCGGCAGAACTGAAAGGAGGCATCGCCATGATCTACACAATCAGCTCTTCCCTTGTTGCCGGGTTTATCTCCAGCTACATCGCCGAACTGGCGTTCCTGCCGCAACCCGCTTGGCAGTTTCAACGCAAGCGTCGGCAATGGCACGACGATGTGCCTTCAGTCAGCGCCGAACCACTCCCAGACTAGGTGCGCTTGGCGCGCTGCATTGAGCGCCAATCCTTGGATTCTCTGCCGATAGGCTAAGCTCATCGAACCACAGGCAGGAACTACATGCGCAAGGTCAACATGCACGAGGCGAAGACGCACCTGTCTCGCCTGGTCGAGCGAGCAGCCAAGGGCGAAGGCTTCATCATCGCCAAGGCCGGCAAGCCGCTGGTCAAGGTCGTGCCACTGACATCGCACGAGAAGGCTGGGCCGCATCGTCTCGGCTTCCTGGCCGGCGAGATTGTTGTGCCCGACGACTTCGACCGCATGGGCCAGGACGAAATCGGACGGCAGTTCCGGGGCGACAAG
Source organism: Reyranella sp. (assembly GCA_035296945.1). Lineage (GTDB taxonomy): Bacteria > Pseudomonadota > Alphaproteobacteria > Reyranellales > Reyranellaceae > Reyranella. The sequence continues at coordinate 2,761 of DATGZZ010000268.1, read as the reverse complement.
TGACCTTACTGGTCGACACGCATCTGTTGCAGGCATGGTGCTTGGCCATGACGGCCTTGCCTTTCTAGCCTGCCGCCACGTCCAGTTCGCCACGGGAGACGCTGCTGCGGTCGAAGCCGGCGTTGGAGCGCAGGAGCTGGCGCGTGTAGTCGTGCGTCACCTGGTTGTTCGCCATGGCTGTCGCGGTGGTGATCTCCAGCAACTGGCCTCGGTTCATCACGCCGATGCGTTCGCAGAGATGGGCGATGACCGCGAGATCGTGGCTGACCATCAACATGGTCAGCCCGTGGTCACGGCGCAGGCGGGAGAGCAAGTTGAGGATCTCCGCCTGCACCGATACGTCCAGGGCGCTGGTCGGTTCGTCGAGAAGCAGGATGCGCGGTTCCAGGATCAGGGCCCGGGCGATGGCCACGCGCTGGCGCTGGCCGCCGGACAGCTGATGGGGGTAGCGGTAGCGGTGCTCGCGCCCGAGGCCCACTTCGGCAAGCACCTGGGCAATGCGCGCCTCGCCGCGGTCGAGCCGGTGGATGGCGATCGGCATGGCGAGGATCTGGTCCACCGTCTGGCTCGGGTGCAGCGAGCCGTAGGGGTCCTGGAAGACCATCTGCACCATCTTGCGCTCGGCCGTGGTGCGGCGTCGGTCGACCCGCCTTCCGGCCAGCGTGATCTCGCCAGCCGCATACGGGATCAGCCCGGCGACGGCGCGCAGCACGGTAGATTTGCCGGAGCCGGATTCACCCACCAGCCCGACGGCCTCGCCTTCGGGCACGGCCAGCGTGAAGTCGCGGACCGCCACCACGGCGCGGGCGCCGCTGCCGTAGGCGATGGCGACGTCGGCGAGTGTAATCATGCGAGGTCGGCCATCCAGGCGGGGTCGCGCTGCAATTGCGGCAGCTCGGCGCGCCGGTTGCCCAGCTGCGGCAAGGCGGCGAGCAGGCCACGCGTGTAGGGATGCCTGGCCTCGGACAGGTTCGCGGCCACGCAGGTCTCCACCACCTGGCCGCCATACATCACCAGCACGCGGTCGCAGAACGAGGAGACCAGGTGCAGGTTGTGGCTGATCAGGATCAGCCCCATGCCGCGATCGCGCACCAAGTCGTCGATGATGGCCAGCACCTGCGTCTGCACGGTGACGTCGAGCGCCGACGTGGGCTCGTCGGCGATCAGGATGTCGGGGTCCGCGATCAGCATCATGGCGATCATCACGCGCTGGCCCATGCCGCCGGAGACCTGGTGCGGATACAGGGTGTAGACGCGCTCGGGGTCGCGGATGTGCACCGCCTCCAGCATCGCGAGCGCCGCGCGCCGGGCGTCGCGCTTGGTGCTGCGCAGGTGGGTGCGGTGCGTCTCGGCGATCTGCTGGCCGACGGACATCACCGGGTCGAGCGAGTATTTCGGGTCCTGCAGCACCATGGCGATGCGCTGGCCGCGCAGCTTGCGAAAGCCGCGTTCGGAGAGGCCGCGCAGATCGGTGGCACCCAGCCGCAATTCGTCCGCCTCGATGCGGCCGGACTGGCCGACAAGCCCCATGATGGCGCGCCCCGTCGTGGATTTGCCGGAGCCGCTTTCGCCGACGATGCCCAGGCGCTCGCGGCCGAGCGTGAAGCTGACGTTGCGCACGGCGCGGACATCGCCGTCGTCGCCGGAATAGGTGACGCTGAGGTTGCGCACGGTGAGCAGGGGTTCGGTCATGCGGGTCTCGTCATGACCGGGTGTCGCTCACGTCGCGCAAGCCATCGCCCAGCAGGTTGAAGCCCAGGCTGACGATGAAAATGGCGAGGCCGGGGATGGTCGCCACCCACCACTGGTCGAGCAGCACCTGCCGGCCGGAGGAGACCATCGCCCCCCACTCCGGCGCCGGCGGCTGCGCGCCGAGTCCGAGGAAGCCCAGGCCCGCGGCGGTCAGGATGATGCCGGCCATGTCCAAGGTCAGGCGGACGATCACGCTGGGCAGGCAGAGCGGCACGATCTGGGTGGCGATGATGCGCAGATGCGAGGCGCCCTGCAGCTCGGCGGCCTGGATGAATTCGGCGCGCCGGCTGGTCAAGGTCTCGGCGCGGGCGAGGCGCGCGTAGGGTGGCCAGGCGGTGAGCGCGATGGCGATCACCGCGTTCTCGATTCCCGGACCGAGCGCCGCGGCGAAGGCCAGCGCCAGCACCAGGCGCGGGAATGCGAGGAAAATGTCGGTGATGCGCATCAGCACCGTATCCACCACGCCGCCGAAATAGCCGGCGGGCAAGCCGATGGCGAGGCCCACGGGCACCACGATCACGCCCACCATGACGACGATGGTGAGGGTGATGCGGGCGCCGAACACGACACGGGCGAAGATGTCCCGGCCCAGCTCGTCGGTGCCGAACGGATGCTGCCAGCTCGCCGGCTGCAGGCGATCCTGCAGCACCTGCAAGGTGGCGGACTGCGGGTCGACGATCAGCGGGGCGAAGACCGCCATCAGCACCAGCAGCAGAACGATGCCGAGCCCGCTCATCGCCAGCGGATTGCGGCGAAAGCCGAGCCAGGCGCGGAACCAGCGGCCGAGGCGGGCTTGGCGGCGGCTGGCGGGCGCCGGACTGAGCAGCCAGGCGCGCGCCGTGTTCGGGGCAGGTGCGGTGGCCATCACTGATCCCGCGCGCGCGGGTCGACCAGCGGGTAGATCAGGTCGGAGATCATGTTCAGCCCGATATAGACCACGCCCACCAGAACCGTGGCGCCGAGCACGGCGTTAAGGTCGGCGTTGAACAGGGAATTCTTCATGTAGAGG
>DATGZZ010000267.1:0-4972 GCA_035296945.1 Reyranella sp. | reverse complement strand
AGCGCGGGCGATCCGAGCATGCCGGGCTGGTGTTCGAGGTGCATCAGCGCCTGTGGGCCCTGATCCGCGACGAGGCCGCCACCGCCGAGCGCGAGATCCAGCCCCTTCGAAGCCTGTGATCATCGCGAGGCGAAGGCGTCGGCGCTTGACAAACATGGCGTGCCGTACAGTTGCTGTTTGCAACTGTCGGATGCTCGGGGGCGATCCGCATGGACTCCGTTGATGCGATGCTGTTGATGCGGATGGTCGAGCGCCTGCTCGGCCTTCTCTCCGGCGCGCTCTGCGTCGTGCTGGGCTACCGGCTGTTCATAAACCTGCCGGAGAAGACCGATTCGGCCGGTAAGGTCGTGCTGCCGGGCGGCGTCAGCATCTGGCTCTCGCGCGTTGGCCCGGGAATCTTCTTCGCCCTGTTCGGCGCCGCCATCGTCGCCTACTCCTTCGCCAGCACCGTGCGGGTGACGAATGAGCAGAACGTCCCGCGGGCATCGTCCGACACACCAGGCGAGGCGCTCGCCATGCGCCGGCAGGAGATCGCCGCAATGTCGCCGCGCGCGGCGCAGGCGGCCGCGGGCGAGAAAGCGCTCATCGATCTGCGTGGCGCGCTTGCCGACCTCAACGCGACCATCGACAAGCTGACGCGCGACGCAGCACCGCCGGAACGCGATCGCCTCATTGCCGGGCTGCAGAACGCCAAGATGCTCCTGCTGCGCGGCGCGTGGCAGCCAACGTGGGGCAACCCTGCCCGCTTCCAGTCATGGATCAACAGCGGCGCCGTCCTGCCGGCGCCGGCCGGCATGGACGAGCCGGCAGGTCTCTACCTCGCCGGCCAGACGCGATGAGGAGGTCGTCATGCGCGCCATCCTCGCCCTGTTGTTTCTGCTCGGCGGCCTCAACGCCGCTCATGCCCAGTGCGCGCCGCCGTTCAACTGGAGCGGTTTCTATCCGCCGGCAGCCCTCGATCGGGTCGCGCAGCGCACGACCCCTGGACTGAGGTCCAACTTCGAGCAGGTCCTGCTGCCGCGCCTCACCGATCGCGAGCGCCAGAAGCTCGGCGGCATCAGCCTCGATCTCAGCCGGCGGGAATACGCCGAGCATCCCCTGAACTTCTATGCCGCGACCGGCGGCAAGGTCGTGCTGCCGCTGTCGTCGGTGAAGCTGGTCAGCGATCTCTCGCTGGCGCTCGCCTGGTACAATCTCAAACGACTGCCCGACGAGAAAGTCTACGACTACGCCGCCATGCTGGCCTTTCGCGGGCCGGCGCCGGATGGCGTGAAGGCCCTGCCGTTGACAGCGCTTGGCGTGCCGGATGCCGCGGACAACGACCCTGCCGTCGAGGGCCTGTTCCAGAAGCTGTTCGGCACGACCATGGTCTTCATCATGGCGCACGAGACCGGCCATCTGTTCCACGGCCATCGCGCCAATGTCGGCGATGCCCAATCGCGGCAGCAGGAAGGCGAGGCCGATGCCTTCGCCATCGAGCTGATGGCGCGCATGGGGGCTGCTCCCATCGGCATCAGCTTCTATTTCATGATGGCGGCGCCCTTCGAGTGCGCCGACCGCAGCACCCATCCGCTGTCCGGCGAACGCATCAACCGCCTGGCCGCCACCCTTCGTAACAATGCTTCGGTGTTCGCGCGGAACGCGCCGTCGCCCCAGCAGGAGAGGCAGGCCGTCGAGAGCATCGCCCAGGAGCTCAGCAAGGTGGCCAAACTCGTCGACGACCCGGACATCCGTGAGTCGATGCGGGCCGCCGGCCTGTCGTCCAAGGTCGCCGACTTCGCCGCTGCGGCGAGGCCCAGTACCCGTTCCAGGGCGAGCCGGCAGCCGTTCGACGGCGACTATGTCGGCCAATGGACTGACGCCAAGGGCGTGTCACTGGATTTCCGCATGAGCCTGCGCCGTCAGGGCACGACGGTGCGCGGCACCTACGAGTTCGGCATGGGCACGGCCGAACTGGAAGGCACGGTCGCCGGCGACCAGCTCGACTACGCCTGGCGCTGGGGCACCGAATATTTCGGCCGCGGCAAGATCACGAGCCTCGCCAACGGCGCGCTGCAAGGCACATGGGGCTACACCCGCCGCTCCGAAGGCGGCGGCACCCTGAGCGCCACGCCACGCTGAATCGTGATACACGGATCGTGATGTCCGGTCCCGCCAATCGCCGTGCCGTGCCGTTTCGCGGCGGCGGCTTCAATCCCGTGCCGCGCCGCCTGCTGCCTTGGCTGGTGTTCGTCGTGCTGATCGCGGCCTGGCAGGCGGCGTCGAGCGTGGGCCTGCTGCCGGCGCTGTTCATGCCGAGCCCGGCCGCCATCGTGCGCGCTCTGGTCGAGCTGTGGCTGAACGGCACCCTGGTCGAGCACATCTCGGCCTCCCTGCAGCGCATCATCCCGGGCTGGATCATCGGCACGGCGGCGGGCCTCGCGGTCGGGACGGCCATGGGCATCTTCTCGGCCGCGCGCGCCGGCGGCCTGCCGGTCGTGTCGGCGCTGTTCCCGATCCCCAAGATCGCGCTGCTGCCGCTCCTGATCCTGTGGTTCGGCATCGGCGAACCGTCCAAGGTCGCGACCATTGCGCTCGGCGTCTTCTTCCCGACGGTGATCTCGGCCTACAGCGCCTGCGACTCCGTTCCGCGCAATCTTATACGCATGGCCCAGAGCTTCGGCCTGCCGGCGACCGACATCGTCGCCAAGATCATCCTGCCTGGCGCCATGCCGGGCATCCTGGCGGGCTTCCGCATCTCCGCCTCGGTGGCGCTGCTGCTGGTCGTGGCGGCCGAGATGATCGGCGCCCAGTACGGCATTGGCGCCTTCGTGCTGCAGGCCGGCAACCTGATGCAGACCGACCAGCTGATGGCCGGCGTGGTCATGCTGTCCGTCCTCGGCCTGCTGATCGCCTGGGGCCTTGGCATGGTGGAGCGTTCCGTGCTCCGCTGGCGCTAGGGAGGAAACAACAATGAAGCGCAGACAGATGCTCGCGGCCGCTCTTGTCATGGCGGCGGCGCCGGCCTTCGGCCAGGCCTATCCCAACAAGCCGATCACCATGATCGTGCCCTTCGCCGCCGGCGGTCCGACCGACCTCTTGGCGCGCATCATCGGCGAGCGCATGGGCAAGGAGCTCGGCCAGCAGTTCATCATCGAGAACGTCACCGGGGCCGCGGGCACCATCGCCATGGCCAAGCTCGCGCGTGCCGCGCCCGACGGCTACACGATCGGCATCGGCCATGTCGGCACCAACGTCGCCAACGCCGTGATCTACACCAAGCTCGGCTTCGATCTGGTGAACGACCTGGAGCCGATCGCCCGCCTGCCGGCCAATCCCATGCTGGTCGTGTCGACCAACAACGTGCCGGCGAAGACGCTGAAGGAGCTGGTCGAGTACCTGAAGGCCAATCCCGACAAGGTGTCGGGCGGCACCGCGGGCATCGGTTCGGGCTCGCATCTGGGCGCGCTCGCCTTCAACAAGGCGACCGGCGCCACCTATCAGCTCGTGCCCTATCGCGGCACCGGTCCCGCCATGCAGGACCTGATCTCGGGCCAGATCCAGGTCATGGTCGACCAGTCGTCGAATTCCCTGCCGCAGGTCCAGGCCGGCAAGATCCGCGCCTATGCCCAGACCTCGGCCAAGCGCTCGCCCGCCATGGCCGACATCCCGACGGCGGCCGAGGCCGGCTATCCGATGGAGGTCTCGATCTGGAACGGCCTGTGGGCGCCCAAGGGCACGTCCAAGGACATCATCGACAAGCTGAACGCCGCGGCCGTCACCGCCTTGTCCGACCCCGCCGTGCGCAAGCGCATGGAGGAGCTCGGACAGGACCTGCCGACGGCCGAGGAGATGAAGCCCGCGACCTTCGCCGCCTTCCAGAAGGCCGAGCTCAGCCGCTGGAAGCCGATCCTCGAAGCCGCCGGCGTGAAGGCGGAGTGATATTTACTACAGTTATTTACAAGCACTACAGTTAATGATAGGATCGGAGACACTACCGCTCTTTCTCATCGTCGATCCGAATCACGCAGTGCGACAGCCCGACTGATCGCAGTCGCGCCCGGTTGGGCTCGCCTTGGGGGCCCAACCGGTAGGGGCGTCTCTTCCGTCGCCACACCAGACGCTCTGCCGGAAATACCGGGAATGCCGGAAAGTCCCAAAACTGACGGCAGTGCATGCGCCATCCCGAGCCCTCCTCCCAATCGCCAAAGGCGATGGGGAGGAATGACCAAACGGCGCGGATGAAACTTTAGTCCCGGTAGTTCGGCGGCACGGGGCAAGGCGGCAGGAGCTTCTCCAGCGCCTTGGCGATGCCCAGCAGCTTGGCGTCGTCCCACTTCCTGCCGGTGAGCTGCAGGCCGATCGGCAGGCCTTCCTTGGAGAAGCCGCAGGGCAGCACGATCGACGGCTGGCCCGTCAGGTTGGCGAGGAAATTGTAGGACGTGCCGGCAAAGAAATACGGATGCGGCGTGCCGTCGATCACCAGCGGCGCACTTTGCTTCTGCCGGATGAAGGCAGCATCGGGCATCACCGGCATCAGCCAGGCGTCGTAGTCGTCGAGGAAGGCCTCGCACTGCCGCATGATCAGATCGCGCCGCTCGAGCACGGCCAGGAACTCGGCGAGATCGAGACGCGCCGTGCGGCCGACCGAGCGCGCGCTCGGATCGGACGCATTGACCTTCTCGAACGTGCGCTCGCGCTCGGCCAGCGGCTGCAAAGCGCGCACTTGGTACTGGAAGAGATCGGCCCAGTCGTCCCAACCCTGCCGCCAGTCGAGGCCCTTGGGTTCAGCGCGCTTCACCTTGGCGCCGGCCTTGCTCAGCAGGCGCACTGTCTGCTGCACGACGGACGCGGTGTCGGCCGAGACCTTGACCAGCGGATTGCTGTCGATGAACGCGATGCTGAGGTCCTTCGGCTTGGCAGCCGGCGCTGGCCCCAGCGGCACGGGTGCGCCCTCGGTGTCATAGCCGTCGGGTCCGTCGATGATGCGCAG